>NZ_JBFAOO010000302.1:0-6193 GCF_040675265.1 Microbispora sp. NPDC049633 | reverse complement strand
GGCTCTCGGGGCTGCACGCGGGCCTGCCGGAGCGGACCGGCGTGACCACGATCGACTGCCAGTGCGGCTCGGCCCAGCAGGCGGTGCACCTGATCGCCGCGCAGATCGCGGCCGGAGTGATCGACGTCGGCATGGCGTGCGGCGTCGAGGTGATGTCCCGGGTGCCGCTGATGGCCAACGTCGGCGAGGGCGTCGGCAGGCCCCGGCCGGACTCGTGGGACCGCGACATGCCCGCGCAGTACGTCGCCGCCGACCGGATCGCCCGCCGCCGCGGCTTCACCCGGGAGCAGCTCGACGCCTTCGGGCTCCGCTCCCAGGAGCGGGCCGCGCGGGCGTGGGCCGAGGGCAGGTTCGACGGGCAGATCATCCCCGTGACCGTGCCGGGCGAGGACGGGCTTGCGACAGTCACCAGGGACCAAGGGCTGCGGGAGACGAGCACGGAGGCACTGGCGGGGCTCAAGCCGATCCTGGACGGCGGCCTGCACACCCCCGGGACCGCGTCGCAGATCTCCGACGGCGCGAGCGCGGCCGTGCTCGTGGACGAGGACCGGGCCCGCGAGCTGGGGTCGCGCCCGCGCGCCCGCATCGTGGCCCAGTGCCTGGTCGGCGCGGAGACCGAGTTCCTGCTCGACGGCCCGGTCAAGGCCGCCGAGAAGCTGCTCGCCCGCACCGGCATGAAGATCGGAGACATCGACCTGTTCGAGGTCAACGAGGCGTTCGCCTCGGTGCCCATGTCGTTCGCGCGGGTCCACGGCGTCGACCAGGACCGGCTCAACGTCAACGGCGGCGAGATCGCGATCGGCCACCCCGTGGGGGCGACCGGCATCCGCCTGATCGCCGCCGCGATCGGCGAGCTGGAGCGGCGCGACCAGGAGACCGCCATGGTCGCCATCTGCGCCGGCGGCGCGCTGGCCACCGGCGCGATCATCCAGCGGTGGGAGGGACGACCGGCGTCAGACCCTCGCGGACAAGCTGGTGGACACGGTTGTCGTCAGGGCCTGAGCCGCACGGGGCCGGACGGAGGCGCGGTCAGGCGCCGAGGACGGCGGGGGCGAGGCGGGCCCGGTGCCAGGCGGCGTCGCCGAAGAGCTTCGCCGCCGAGTGGGCCCGCTTGAAATACAGGTGCGCCTCGTGCTCCCAGGTGAAGCCGATGCCGCCGTGCAGCTGGACGGTCTCGGCCGCCACCGCGGAGAACGCCTCGGCGCAGTACGCCTGCGCCGCGGCGGCCCGCACCGCCAGGTCGGCGGCGTCCTCGGCGAGCGCGCGGGCCGCGTCGTAGCTCATCGACCTGGCCGACTCGACCAGCACGTAGAGGTCGGCCAGGCGGTGCTTGACCGCCTGGAACGAGCCGATCGGCCGGCCGAACTGCTCCCTGGTCTTCACGTACTCCAGCGTGATCTCCAGGCAGCGTGACGCCCCGCCGAGCTGTTCGGCGCTCAGCGCGGTCGCGGCCACGGCGAGCAGGCGATCCACCACGCGGTGCCCGTCGGCGCTCAGGAGCCGCGCCGGGGCGTCGTCGAACGTCACACGCGCCTGCGGCCGGGTCCGGTCCAGTGTGACCAGCGGCTCGGCCCGCACCCTCGGAGCGGCGGACTCCACCGCGTAGACGCCGAGACCGCCCTCGGGGGTGAGGGCGGGCACGACGAACAGACCGGCGCGCGCGCCGTCGAGCACGTGCTCCTTGACACCCGTGAGCAGGCCGCCCGCCACGCGGGCGCGGACCGCCGCCGCATCCCACGTGCCGCCCTCGGCCCAGGCCAGCGCGCCGACGAGGCCGCCGCCGGCGATCCCGGGAAGGTCTCCGGTCGCGCCGCAGGCCAGCAGCGCCTCGGCGGTGAGCACGGCCGAGCCCAGGTAGGGCACCATGGCGAGGGCGCGGCCCAGCTCCTCGCACACCACGTGCGTCTCGGCGTAGGAGAAGCCCGCTCCGCCGTGCTTCTCGGGAACGGCCAGGCCGAAGGCGCCCACCTGGCCGGCGAGCAGCCGCCAGACGGTCTCGTCATACTCCGGCGTCTCGTCGGGCGCCGGACGGGCCGCGGGGTTGCGCTCAAGCAGGGCGCGTACGGTGCGTCGCAGCTCTTCCTGCTCGGCGGTGGTGAACATGACGGTCATTCTAACAACTGTTTGGTAGAGTGTCAGCTGTGACCGAGACGTTCAGGGCAGAGGTACGGGCCTGGCTGGAGGACAACCTGTCGGGCGCGTTCGCCGGCGCCCGGGGGCTGGGCGGGCCCGGCCGCGAGCACGAGGCGTTCGACGTACGGCTGGCCTGGGAGCGCCACATGGCCGAGGCCGGCTGGACCTGCCTGGGCTGGCCCGAGCAGTATGGCGGGCGGGGCGCGAGCGTCGAGGAGCAGGTCGTCTTCCACGAGGAGTACGCGCTGGCCGGCGCGCCCGCACGGGTCGGTCACATCGGCGAGAACCTGCTCGGCCCGACGATCATCGCGTTCGGCGCCGACGAGCAGCGCGCCCGCTTCCTGCCGCCGATCGTGGCCGCCCGGGAGCTGTGGTGCCAGGGCTACTCCGAGCCGAACGCCGGGTCCGACCTGGCCGGCGTGCAGACCCGCGCCGAGCCGGACGGCGACCGCTGGCGGGTCACCGGCCAGAAGGTGTGGACCTCCCTGGCGATGGAGGCCGACTGGTGCTTCGTGGTCTGCCGCACCGAGCCGGGGTCGGCGCGTCATCACGGCCTGTCCTACCTGCTCGTGCCCATGCGGCAGGAGGGCGTGGAGATCCGTCCCATCGTGCAGATGACGGGGACCAGCGAGTTCAACGAGGTGTTCTTCGACGGCGCGGTGACGGACGCGGCGAACATCGTGGGCGCGCCCGGCGACGGCTGGAAGATCGCCATGGTGACGCTCGGCTTCGAGCGCGGCGTGGCCACGCTCGGCCGGCAGGTGGG
Organism: Microbispora sp. NPDC049633; assembly: GCF_040675265.1. NCBI lineage: Bacteria > Bacillati > Actinomycetota > Actinomycetes > Streptosporangiales > Streptosporangiaceae > Microbispora > Microbispora sp. NPDC049633. The sequence goes on along the minus strand of NZ_JBFAOO010000302.1, from coordinate 3,294 downwards.
CTTCCGCCGCGAGCTGGAGGCGATCATCGCGCTGGCCCGCAGGACGGGCGCCGTCGACGACCCCCTGCTGCGCGACCGGCTCGTCCGCTCCTGGATCGGGCTGGAGGTCATGCGCCTCAACGCCGTCCGCACGATGGCGGGCATCGCGGCGGGCGCGCCCGGCCCGGAGTCGTCCATCTCCAAGCTCGTGTGGGGCGTGTGGCACCGCGAGCTCGGCGAGCTGGCCATGGACGTGCTCGGCGCGGCCGGCATGGTCGCCGACGGCCCGCCGTACGACCTGAGCGACGAGCAGCGGCTCTACCTGTTCTCCCGGTCCGACACCATCTACGCGGGATCCAACGAGATCCAGCGCAACATCATCAGCGAGCGCGTGCTGGGGTTGCCCCGCGAACGCCGGTAGCGGATACGTATTCCTGCCGATGCGCGGGAGGGCGGCAGGTATCTAGCGTCGGGGACGCCGACGACACCCCGAGGTGAGCCATGCGCGTGCCGAGCGTGTTCCTGTCCGTGTTCCTGTCCGTGTTCCTGTCCGGCCTCCTGACGACCTCCGCCCTCGCCGCCCCGGCCACGGCCGCCGAGGCCTCCGCCGAATCCCCGGCCAGACCCCCGGCGTCCGCCGTCGACGTCGTCTACCAGCGGGCCCATTTCGGCCCCGGCCTCCGCGAGGGCGTGAAGGCGGGGAACACCCTGTCCTTCGCCGCCCCCGTGGGCACGATCTCCTACACCGACGCGCTCGGCACGAAGACCTGGGAGTACGCCCGGTGGACCGGCGCCGAGCGGCCCGTCGGGTTCGCCGCCACCGAGCTGGTGGCCTCCTGGAACGCCGACGTCCCGGCCGGCAGCTGGCTGCAGGTCGAGATGCGCGGCCGCCACGCCGCCGGGCAGACGAAGTGGTACGTGCTCGGCCGCTGGGCGTCCGGCGACGAGGACATCCGCCGTACGTCGCTGTCCGGGCAACGGGACGCCGACGGCACCGTCTCGGTCGACACATTCGTCGCCGCGGCGGGCAAGGCGATCACCTCCTACCAGCTGCGCGTCACGCTCTACCGCGCGCCGGGCTCGGCCGCGAAGCCGGTCGTGCGCGCGCTCGGCGCGATGGCGTCGGCCGTGCCCGACCGGGCGACCGTCCCGGTGAGCCCCGGCGGCATCGCCTGGGGCGTGGAGCTGCCCGTGCCCCGCCGCTCGCAGAACGTCCACGAGGGCCACTACCCCGAGTGGGACGGCGGGGGAGAGGCGTGGTGCAGCCCGACCTCGACCACCATGGTCCTCGGCTACTGGGGCAAGTGGCCCAGCAAGCAGGACACCTCCTGGGTCGACCCCTCCGACCCCGACCCCGAGGTCGACTACGCCGCCCGTCACACCTACGACTACGCCTACGAGGGCGCGGGCAACTGGCCGTTCAACACCGCGTACGCGGGACGGTACGGGCTGGAGGGCTTCGTGACCCGGCTCCGCTCGCTGACCGAGATGGAGCGGCTGATCCGGGCCGGCATCCCCGTGGTCACCTCCCAGTCGTTCAAGGCGGAGGAGCTGCCCGGCGCGGGGTACAGCACCAACGGTCACCTCATGGTCGTCATCGGCTTCACCGCGACGGGCGACGTGATCGCCAACGACCCCGCCTCGCCCGACAACGAGGCGGTGCGCCACGTCTACCCGCGGGCCGACTTCGAGAACGTCTGGCTCCGCAGCACCGGCAGCGGCGGGATCGTGTACGTCATCCACCCGAAGAACCGCCCCCTGCCCCCCACGACGCCGGGACTGCCGGCCAACTGGTGACGCGGAGCACGTCCTATAGTCAGTCAGGTGACTGACTCGACGAGTGCCCGGGTGCGGGCCGCGAGCGCCAAGCGGCGGCGGCTGATGGCCGCCGCCGCCGAGGTCGTGCACCGGCAGGGCGCCGAGCGCACGACCATCGCCGACATCGCCCGCGCCGCCGACGTCCCCGTGGGCAACGTCTACTACTACTTCAAGACCAAGGACGAGCTCGTCGCGGCCGCCCTGGACGAGCACGCCCGGCACCTCGGGGAGCTCACCGAGCGGCTGGAGCGGCTGCCGGACCCGCGCGAGCGGCTCAAGGGGCTCGTGGAGGCGTGGGTCGGCCAGCGCGACGTCGCGGCACGGTGGGGCTGCCCGACCGGCACGCTCGCCGCCGAGCTGGACAAACGCGACGAGGGCGGCCTGGACGCGGAGGCGGGCCGGGTGATCCGGCTGCTGCTCGACTGGGTGGAGGGGCAGTTCCGCGAGCTCGGCCTGCCCGGGCCCGACGGCCTCGCGCTGACCCTGGTGGGCGCCTACCAGGGCATGTCGCTGCTGGCCAACGCCCTGCGCGACCCCGGGATCATGACGCGTGAGGGGGCCCGGCTGCTCGCCTGGATCGATTCACTGGAGGCCTGAATCGGTGTGGCGGTGCGCGATCAGCGCGGTCAGCGCCGCCGTCCGCGCGTCGTCCCACCCGGACGGCGGCGCGATCCGCGCCCACGCGGCGATCACCTCGCCGTCGTAGTCGTGGCCGTGCCCCGGCGGCGCGTCGAGGGAGAACACCAGGTCGGCGGTGATCTGCCAGAACGTCACGAACGGATACCACCGGATCCACGGCAGCACGTCGTCGCCGCGGCGCTCCTCCAGCCAGTCGGGCCGGGTGAGGACGAGCCGGGGCGTCCACCACACGATCGGGTCGGAGGGGTGCTGCAGGTAGACGACCCGCGGCGGGTTCCACGACGATGCCGGGCCGTCCAGATCCGAGGGCCGGTTGGCGAAGCGTACGGTCTCACCGTCCCGGTAGACGGGCAGCGCCTCGCGGCTGCCGGGGTCGCGGCCGTCGACGAGCCGCCGCCACAGCGCGCTGCTGTCCGGCGGCCCGACGAACAGCGCGCCGTCGGTGCGCTCACGCAGGTCCCGGTCGCCGCCGAACGCCGACTCCGCGCCGAACGCCCCCAGGCTCTCCCCGAAGACCAGCAGCTTGGGCCGGTGCCCCGCGGGCAGCGTCGACCAGCGGGCGTACACCTGGTCGAACAGCTCCCGCCCGGCCGCCTTGGCCCGGTCGCGGTCGACCAGGAACGACAGCCAGCTCGGCAGGTAGGAGTACTGCATCGAGACCAGCGCGGTGTCGCCGCCGTACATGAACTCCAGGGCGGCGGCCGCCTGCGGGTCCACCCAGCCGGTGCCGGTCGTCGTGATCACGCAGATCACCGCGCGGCCGAACGCGCCGGTCCGGTCCAGTTCCCGTACGGCCAGGGCGGCCCGTTCGCGCGTGGTCGCGGCGGAGTCGAGCCCGGCGTAGACGCGGATCGGGGC
>NZ_JBFAOO010000301.1:0-6201 GCF_040675265.1 Microbispora sp. NPDC049633 | reverse complement strand
GGCCCTCGCCGCGCCGCCGCCGAGGTCAGAACGGCCAGCCGGCCGACGCGCCCGCCTCCAGCAAGGGAATCATCCGGAAGCAGGCGTCGGAGAAGCCGCCGAACTCGTGCCGGTTCGCCGAGCCGGTCCGCATCGCCGCGGCCCGGTAGCCGCCGAGGTTGAAGCCGTACACCGGCACGCTCGCCGGAACCGCGGTGGTGACCCCTCCTCGGCGGGACCCGGCCATGGTCTGCATGTCCGAGAGGATCACCACCCGGTCGTGGCCGTGCCAGGACCGGGTGAGCGCGTCGGTGATCTGCGTACCGTGGCCGACCTCGCCGATCCGGGCGCGGAACCGCTCGACCTCGCGCAGCACGGACGCCCCCGGCCGGATCTCGTGCCGGAAGACGCCGTCGGCGAAACCCACGAGGTCGACCCGGTCGCCGCGCGCCGCGAGGGTCACGCCGAACAGCGCCGCCGCATCCACGGGCGCGACCGTCGACCGCGCGGAGACCGCCCCGGACGCCATGGACCCCGACGTGTCCACGAGCACGAGCGAGCGCCCGCCGAACGACGGCACGTTGCGGGTGGCGAGCGTCAGCGCCGTCTCCAGGGCGTGGGCCCAGCGGGGCGAGGGCGCGTTCCGGTACGCCGAGAAGAACCGGAACGGCAGCTGCCGGGAACGCGCGACCTCCTCCGGGTCGGTGAGCCTCGCGATGACCCGCTCGGCGACGTCGTCGCCCACGCCGGCCTCGTCGAAGTTCCGCAAATTCCTCAAAAGCGCCATATATCCCATCGACGGGATGACGGCCGACCAGGCCTGTGCGTCCATCGGGCCCTGCAGCCAGCCGGCGAGCGCCTCCCAGGTCATGCCCGCGGCGGCGAGGCGCTCCGGTGCGGACAGCGCCGTCCGGCGCTCCTCCGCCGGAAGGGCGAGTAGCGCCGCCCGCTCACGCAGCGTCCGCAGCGACGCGGGGATCGGCTTGTCGCGGTTGTGGCGCCGGTCGAGCGCGTGCGCGAACAGGTCGCCCTGCCAGGCACGCCGGTCGTCCGCGGGGGTGGGGTGGACGAGCTCGACGACGTCGCCGAAGCGGAAGCCGCGGGCGCCGCTGTCGTACTTGACCAGGGAGCGCTCGGTGTAGAGCCGCCGCACGGCGTCGGCGATGCCGCGCTTGACCGGCTTGGGGACGGCCCGGCCGTACCGGGACGTCCAGTAGGCGAGTGCCTCTCCCGGCTCGTCCGCCCGCTGGAGCACGGAGGCGACGAGCTCGCGGTTTCCGCCGTGCAGTCCGGCGGCGAGGCGGGCGCGCACGGACTCCAGGGCGGCGACCAGGGACGCCGAGCGCATGTTCGCCTCGCCCCGCAGCCACGGCAGGAAACGGGCCATCCAGTCGCCGTCCTCGACCGCGACCCGGTGGACGAGGGCGCGGAACCTGCCGTCGCGGTCGCCCGCCCTCTCGTAGAAGGTGTTCTCACCGACCATGTTCGACACCGCGAGGACGAACAGCTCCGACCTGGGGCCGCGGTGGTAACCGGGCGCGCCCTCGTGCGTACGACCGCGCGGGACGGCCTCGGTGGTGACCGGGCTGACCGTCGCGGGCCCGGCCGTGCCGGTGTTGAATTTCGCCATGAGAACGGGCTCCTTCCACTCCGGGGAAGGAGCCCGTCCTCGTTGTCCGAACGCGCCCGAGATCGGAAGCGGCGACGGTGACAGCGCTCTGCCGGCTGAGCTACCGGCCGGATTTCCGGCCGGGCAGGACTCGAACCTGCGACCACTCGATCCCAAATCGAAGTAACCGTTGCCTTCGCACCGGGCGCGGCCGGCGAAGTCGTGCTCCTCCCGAGATCGGGGTGGCGGCGGTTGGCCCGCCTGGGGGCCGGCAGCCCCGATGGGGAGCTGTAAGGATTCGAACCTCGAAGTAACCGCTGCCTTCGCACCGGGAGGTGCATATCGAGTTGTGCCCTCCCGAGATCGGATTCGGCGGCGGCACAGTGCTCGTTCACCTCGAGCGGCCGCTCGATCCTGAGAAGTAACCGTCGCCTTCGCACCGGGAGGTGCTTTGTCATTCATGTGCCGACTCCGGAAACCGGCGGCTCTTTAGCTGTTTCCCGAGCCGGCGGATCCTTCGCGACAGCGGAAATCCTAAGCGCGCCGCGGTTTCGTGCGCATTTTGTTTTTCCCGCGCCGCGTGTGCCGGATCAGCGGTGAATCAGCCGCGCCTGGCGGGCGGCCAGCCATGACCCCAGCCGCCCTGTGCCATCGTCTGGAACGCCCACCCCTGCTCGGTGCGCACCAGCAGGTCGCCGTAGTGCATGCTCTCCCTCCGGCCCTCGACCGTCATCGTCGCCGTGGTCTCCACGAACACGAGGTTGGGGCTGAGGAAACGCGGCGTCCGCACCGACTCGAGCCCGAGCCCCGCCGTTCCGCCGCCCATGGCCTCCTTCATCGCCTCGACGTACTCCTCGCGCGTCCACTGCCGGACCGCGGCGAAGCCGCCGGGCACGTCGGTGACCAGGTTCATCGGGAAGACCGCGAGGCCGGCCAGCTTCTCGATCTCCCCCTGCTCGGCCAGCGCGTCGTACTGGGCGAACCAGTCCTCGACGCTCTTCAGTTCCTCGTCGCTCGGCTCGTACACGAACAGCCCCTCTCTCTCTCCGTATGCTGTACCGTACAGCATACGGAACTCCAGGGGAGCCGGATTTTTCTCCGGGCGCGACGGCTGGGCTGACGTGCACCGCTGCGGGCCGGAGCGTCGCCTTGCGTGCCCGGCCGGACACACATCCGGTATGAGACGCGGATCACCGGGTAGCCGTGGGCGTCATACGTCGCGGAAGGCTCTGAACAGGAGGACCCATGGCCGCTCCGGTCGACTGGGGAAGAGGAGTGGCTGACGCCTGGTCGTCGGTCGCCACGTTCGTCCCCAAGTTCCTCGCATTCGTCGTCGTCCTCGCGGTGGGCTGGCTGATCGCCAAGGCACTGCGGAAGGCCGTCGACGCCGTTCTCGAACGCGTCGGGTTCGACCGCTGGGTCGAGCGCGGCAGCGCGGGGCGGGCGCTGGCGCGCAGCAAGTACGACGCGTCCGGTCTGCTCGCGAAACTGGTCTACTACGCGGTCCTGCTGGTCACGCTGCAGATCGCCTTCTCCGTCTTCGGGCCCAACCCCGTCAGCGAGCTGCTCGCCGGAGTGGTGGCGTGGCTGCCCAAGGCCGCCGTCGCGATCGTCATCATCGTGGTCGCCGTCGCCATCGCCAGGGCGGTCAAGGACATCGTCACCTCCGCTCTGGGCTCCCTGTCGTACGGCCGGGCGCTGGCCACGATCGCGTCGGTGTTCATCATCGGCCTCGGCGTCATCGCCGCGCTCAACCAGATCGAGGTCGCGACCACCGTCACGACCCCGGTGCTGATCGCCTTCCTGGCCGCCGTGGCCGGCATCCTCATCGTCGGCGTCGGCGGGGGCCTGGTCCGGCCCATGCAGCAGCGCTGGGAGCACTGGCTGAACCGCGCGGAGGCCGAGACCGACACCATCCGCGCCCAGGCCGCGGCCTACAGCCGGGGCCGTGCCGACGCGATGGAGACGGTCGCCGTGCCGCGGCCCGAGCAGCGGGTGGGCGCCTTCGCCCAGCCTGCCTCGGCGGCGTACCCGCAGGGTGCCGCGCCGGACGCCGGGGGTGCGCAGGCGACGCGGCCCGCGTATCCCGAGAGCACTCCGCCGGCCGCCCCGGGCGCACCGACGACCCCTGTCCCTCCGGCCGGCACGGTCTCGCCGGGGAACACGGTCTCGCCGGGTGCGCAGGCGGGACCTCAGGGGGTTCCCGGAACACAGGGCGCCCCCGGAACACAGGGCGCCCCCGGAACACAGGGCGCCCCCGGAACACAGGGCGCCCCGATGCCGCAGGACGCGCCGGGCGAGGCGCGGCCCACCTCCTCCTGGCCGAATCCCCCGGAGGAGCCTCCGTCGCCGCGCGGGTGAGCGCGTCGCCGTTCGTCGCGGGGCGTCCCTCCACGGGGAGGGGCGCCCCGCCGCTGTGTCGTCAGGCCGGTTCGGCCGCGGCGTCGAGCATCAGGCAGACGGCGGTCATACGCAGGGCGGCGAAGTCGAGCGGCTGGTCCGGTCCGGGCGCCCGCCAGCCCTTGTCCCGCGCGCCGTCCCAGTAGCCGATCAGGTAGGCGACCAGAGAGGCGGGCCCCACCCGCTCGCCCAGCTCCGCGATGGCGTGCCTGACGGCGGCCATGTGCTGGTCCAGCGAGGCGAGGACTCCGGGGTGATGGTGCCGCAAATCCAGCACGCGCTGCGCGAACTCGGCACGGATGCGGGCAGGCCAGGACTGCTCGGACACGGAAGTCCCCCGGAGGATCAAAGCGATGGATGCCTCATCACGATAAGCGCCTCCGGGAGCACAGCGCTCCAGAATGCACGCTGTCCCCATAGGTCTCACCCCGGGGTGATCGATCTCGCCGTGGTCCCTGAGTATGTGTGAAAGGGCCGGGCTTCAGAGCGGAGGTGTGCTGGAGCCGCGCACGACGAGCGTGGCCGGCAGGATCCGGGGCGGCGGAGCGTCCGCGCCGTTGATCATGGAGACGACCGCCTCCGCGGCGGCGATGCCGAATCCGTCCTTGTCCTGGGCGACGGTCGTCAGGCCCGGCGGGACGAGCGCGGCCACCTCGATGTCGTCGAAGCCGACCAGGGCGATGTCCTCGGGCACCTTCAGGCCGGCCTCGCCGATCGCGACCAGCGCGCCGACGGCCATCTCGTCGCCCGCGACGAACACGGCGTCGGGCCGGTCGTCGGCCTCCAGCAGGCGGCGCATCGCGGCGTGGCCGCCCGACAGGTAGAAGTCGCCCTCGACCACGAATTCGGGCCGGTGCGGCAGCCCCAGCCGGGCCAGTTCGTCCCGGTAGCCCTGCAGGCGCTCGGCGCCCGGCCGCGTGTGCGCCGGGCCCGTGATCGTGGCGATGGCCCGGCGCCCCTGCTCGTGCAGGTGCCGGACGGCGAGGCGGGCGCCGCCGACGTTGTCCGAGGTGACGTACGTGGCGCGGGGACCCTGCACGGGACGGTCGAGGCTGACGCAGGGGACACCCGATTCGGCCAGTTGCCGCAGTGAGGGGTCCCAGGTGCCACTGTCGATCATCACCACGCCGTCCAGGTTGTGCCTGCGCACGGCGCGTACGTAGGCGTCCTCGGTCGGTTCCCCGCTCGTGGCCAGCATGAGCAGGTGGTAGCCGCGCCCGCTGAGCGCGGTCTTCAGGCCGATGAGAATTTCCTGAAAGAACGGGTGCCGCCAGCCGGGGCGGCGGTGGTCGGTGTCCCACACGAGGCCGACCATGAAGGACTTCTTGGTGGCCAGCGTGCGGGCCGACTCGTTGGGCAGGTAGCCGATCTGGCGGGCCGTCCGCAGGACCTGCTCCCTGGTCTTCGCATTCACCACCTGGGGGTTGTTGAAGACGCGGGAGACAGTCGCGGGAGACACGCCGCACAGGCGCGCCAGCTCTCTGATCGTTGCCACGGACCAAACGCTATCGCATCTCGCTGTAACCGGTTTCATGCAACCGGTTTCCCTGAAAATACGCAATCATCGGGCGACTCGTCAACCAGTAAGCAGAATTTCCCTCCGTCACGTTTTCGTGACTTGACAGCTTCCCCTCCTTTTATGTGTGATAGCGGGCATCGGCCGGCGCTTTCTCGTTGCCACGGGCTCGGCCGCTGTCACGTCTCGCAGCCGCTTCCCCTTCCTCCTGCGAGGGAGTTCAGGTGTTCGCTGCGGAACCCCGTCTGCCCGCGTGTGTGCCCGCCGTACGGCTCGGCGGGTCCCGTGGCTGCCGGGGGAACGGTCCCATCGCCCGCACGGCCGGCCGCCGTGTCCGGGCTGTTCACCGGAGCGGGCACGGAACCTGGAGCGAACAGGGAATGACGGCGACCGACGAACGCCCCGCCATGCCGCGGACTTTTCCCGCGGGCTTTGTGTGGGGCACGGCCACCGCGGCGTATCAGATCGAGGGGGCCGTCGACATCGACGGCCGGGGGCCTTCGATTTGGGACACCTTCTGCCGGGTGCCCGGCGCGGTGGCACGGGGCGAGTCGGGTGAGTTCGCCTGCGACCACTATCACCGCTGGCAAGAGGATGTCGATCTCATGAAAGACCTGGGGGCGGGGGCCTACCGATTTTCCGTTGCCTGGCCGCGGGTGCTGCCCGACGGCCGCGGACCGGTGAACCGGCGCGGGCT
>NZ_JBFAOO010000300.1:0-6236 GCF_040675265.1 Microbispora sp. NPDC049633 | reverse complement strand
CGCAGATCCGTCGGGGCGCTCCGCGCAGTGCTTGCTCGGGGCGCTCCGCGCAGTGCTTGCTCGGGGCGCTCCGCGCAGTGCTTGCTCGGGGCGCTTCGCGCAGTGCTCGCTCGGGCGCTTCGCGCAGTGCTCGCTCGGGCGCTTCGCGCAGGGGCGCCCCGAGCCGTGTCCGGCCCGCCGTGGGCGCATCTCCCCGACCCGCGACGACGCTGCCGCCGGCGGCAACGCACTCCCCTGTACGGCGGACCGGACATCCCCCGCGGTGATGACGCCCCGCTCACTTTCGCGCGCCTACCTTTCCTCATGCTGATCATCCGCGGAACGAGGAAGGGTGAGGGACGTGAGAGCTGGTCGTAGTGCCTGGCTGGCGACCGGGGCGGTGGCAGGGCTGCTCGTGGGCGGAGGGGGAATCGCGGTGGCCACGACCGCGACCACGTCGATCGTGGCCTGCGTGGGCCCCGACGGCGTCATGCGGATGCCGCAGGCGCTGGAGGAGTCGGTCCGGGGCCGAACCGAGGGTGCGCAGATGGCCGCGCCGGCCCCCGGCGGCACGTGTCCCGTCGAATACCGGACCGTGTCCTGGAACGCCGCCGGACCCCAGGGACCGATCGGACCGACCGGTCCTGCCGGACCTGCCGGAGCTCCGGGACTCACCGGGCCGACCGGCCCCCAGGGGGCCAGGGGAGAGACCGGTCCGCAAGGACCCCAGGGCCCGGCCGGACCCCAGGGCCCGGCCGGACCCCAGGGCCCACAGGGCGAGAAGGGCGAGAAGGGCGAGCCCGGCGCGACGTACGGGCAGACCCACTACGTCCGTCAGGCCGTTGATCGTCGGGACGCTGCATGGGTGGATGTAGTGCGCGTCTCCGAGCTGCCCGCGGGGGACTACATCATCCAAACCCGTGTCGACGTCAATCCCTGGTCGAGTAAGGGACCGGGGACGTCCGGCTACTTCGCCTTGTGCGATCTCAAAACGCCCACCGGAGTCGTCTCAGTCCGCAGCGAGCAGGACCAGGGCGAGTTGCCCAAAATCGAGTTTTTCGCCACCGCGAAGCTGAGCGCACCCGGCCCCATGATCCTCAGCTGCCGATCGGCGAACGTCGAGTACGTCGGTTACGACGGCACGTTGATGGTGACCCGTGTGCCCGAGGTCATCGCCTCACCGTCCACCCCGCCGTCCACCCCGCCGACCGCCACGCCGTCGCACTGACGAAGCCGGAGGACGGCTCATCGCCGGTGCGGAAGCGCCCTGCCTACGGGAGCGAGGCGGTCAGAGCGGGTCGCCGAGGGGGCCGTACTCGGCTTCCAAGGCGTTCGCCCAGTGCGCGGCGAAGTCCGGTTGGGTGCCGTCCGCGTCGGTGAAGCCGTACTCCTCGTACAGTCCCCAGGTGGCCAGGGCCCTCCCGGTCTTGGCCATCACGCCGGGATCGGCGGCCAGGGCGGCGACGGCCCGTCCCAGGTATGCGGGGGTCTCGGAGTGGGCGAAGTTCGGGTCCTTGGCCACCGCGTCCCGCCAGTTGTCCTCGGTCACGCCGAAGTGCTCCAGCATGGCCTCCGAGCGCAGGAAACCCGGGGTGACGGCGACGGCCGCCACGCCGTACGGCTTCAGCTCCGCCGCCTGGGCCACGGCCAGACGGATCACGGTGGACTTGGCGATGTCGTAGAAGAACGAGCCGCGATACCGGGCGGTGTTGCCGTCGGTGACCTCCACGACCAGACCGCTCCGGCGGGCGACCATCAACGGAAGCGCGAACCGGCTGGTGACGATATGCGTGTCCACCGCCCGGCGAAGCAGCCGCAGACCGGTGTCGAGGTCCTGCTCCCACAGGGGATGGGTCCAGTCGGTCAGCGCGTCGCCGCCCCACACGGAGTTGACCAGGACGTCGAGCCGTCCGTCCTGCTCGGTGGCGATCCGGTCGACCAGGGCGCGGACCTCCCCGGGGTCGCTGTGGTCGGTGCGTACGGCGATGCCGGTGCCGCCGGCCGCGGTGACGCGGGCGGCGGTCTCCTCGATGGTCTCGGGACGGTCCAGGTCGGAACGGCCGGCCGCGCCGCTGCGGCCGGTGACGTAGACCGTCGCGCCCGCGGCCCCGAGCTCGACGGCGATGCCGCGCCCGCCGCCCCTCGTGCCTCCCGCGACGAGGGCGACCTTCCCGGCGAGCGGCCGGCTGTCGTTCATGACGTCTCCTTCAACGGGATGTGAGGTGAGAGGAGCGCGGTCACCGCCCGCCGGAGCCGCTCTGGCAGCGTGCCCCGCCGGTCGAGGGCCCACGTCAGACCGGTGCCGGCGATCAGCGACTGGACGGACTCGGCCAACGCGGCGGTGTCGGCGCCGGTGCGGAGCTCTCCCGCGGCCACCGCCTCGTCCAGCAGCGCCAGGATCGCCCTACGCTGCGCCTCGTGCATGGCCAGGGCGTGCTCGTGCAGTTGCGGATCGGTGAGGTCCATGCAGAGGAACGCCAGGTGGTTGGCGAAACGCTCCGGCGTGTCCATGAGGGCCATCGACTCCTCGGCCAGCGCCAGCAGCGCCTCCAGCGGGGAGGGACACCCCTGCCGCCGCCGTTCGTGGTGCGCCTCGGCCTCATGCGCCGACTGCCTCGCCAGCGCCACCAGCAGACCGCGCTTGGACCCGAACCGCTGCACCAAAGTGCCGGGGACGAGGCCCACCTCGTCGGCGACGGCGGCGAGGGTCAGCCCTGCCGGACCCACCCGGCCGATCACCTCGGCCGCCGCGCGCAGGATCACCGAATCGTCCACTCCTCGGGGGCGTCCCGCCACCGGCCCCTCCCTTTCATAAATGCCTGTTCATTTATTATTACAGCCCGTTCGCCTGTCGCGGCAACTCCGTCGGCATGATCCCCGCGGATCCGGGCAGTCCGCTCGTTCGTGAGAGGGACTGCGTACGGTGAAGCCATGAGTGATTCCGGGCCCGGCCTGCCCCCGGTGGGCAGGTCGATGCGGGAGCGGACGTCCGCGCTGCTCACCGGCGCCCTGGGCAGCGCGATCCTGATGATCGTGCTCGTCGCGGCGATGTGGGCCATCGAGATCGTGGACTACGTGGAGAACGGACGGCTCGACAGGTACGGCATCGTCGCCCACGAGCCGGACGGCCTGCCCGGCATCCTGTTCGCGCCGTTCCTGCACGCCGGGTTCGGGCACCTGATGGCGAACTCGCTGCCGCTGCTCATCCTGGGCTTCCTGGCCGCCATCCGGGGGATCGGCAGGTTCCTCGCGGCGAGCCTGGTCATCATCCTGGTCAGTGGGGTGGGCGTGTGGTTCACCAGCCCGCCGGACACGCTGACGATCGGCGCGAGCGGCCTCGTCTTCGGATATTTCGGCTACGTCGTGGCCCGTGGGCTCTTCGACCGCCGGGCCCTCGACATCGTGCTCGGCGTCGTGGTCGCCGTGCTGTACTACTCGATCTTGTGGGGGGCCCTGCCCACCCAGCCGGGCGTCTCCTGGCAGGGCCACCTGTTCGGGCTCATCGGCGGCGTGATCGCCGCGTGGCTGCTGCGCCGACGCAAGCCCGTGACGGCCTGACGCGCGAACGGCTCAGGAGCCGGGAGGCGGGGTGGCGTTCCCGACCTCGAACGCGGTGGGGTCGTCGACGACCCGGCAGGGCTTGACCGGGCCGTCCGTCAGGCGGCCGCTGAACTGCCAGGCGACTCCGGGGTGTTCGGCGTCCCGTCGCACGGGGTTCTCGTTGATCTCGATCAGGACCACCTGCCCCGGCTCGACGAATTCGGGGTGAATCGTGATGCCGTTCTTCGGCTGGATCGCCCTGCTCGACGCCAGGTTCTCGATCTCCCTCCGAACGCGCGCCCGTACCGCGGGGTCGTCGCTCTCCATCTCCTCCTTCGTGAAGGAGGCGTCGTCGCCCGCCACGAACGGAGCGCGCCCGTCGGCGCACTTCTTGCCCAGCGGCAGATAGGTGATGTCGGCGGGGACGCCCATCTCCGCCAGGTCCCGCTCGACCTGGTCCGGGTCCCTGAACTCGTTGATCTTCAGGTTGATCGACCCGTCCGGGTTCTTCGTCAGCGCGTACGCCGGAGTCTGCTGCCCGACCACGAGCGGTACGGCGACGGCCGCGGCGGCGGCGATCGCGGCGCCGGCCAGGATCCGGGGCCGGGCGATCCGGCGCACGGCCGGCACGTGCGTCCGTGCCTCCCGGGCCACGATCTCCGCCTTGAGCTCGGCGAGGAGTCTGTCCTCGAAAGTGTCGTTCACTTCGTTCCTCCGATCAGTTCCATGACTCCGGGAAAGCGCCGGACCTGCCGCCTGGCGCGGTGCAGCCTGACCCGGGCGGTGCCCTGCCTGATGCCGAGCGCGGCGGCGGCCTCGGCGGGGCTGAGCCCGTCCACGGCCACGAGTTCCAGCAGCGCGCGGTCGCCGTCCGGCAGATCGGCCATCGCCTCCAGCGCCAGGCGGGCCGGCGACTCGGCGTCGACGCGTTCCTCCAGGCGGGCGATGTCGTCGGCGTCGAGCAGGCGGCGGCCGGCGATCCGGCTGGTGGCGCGTAACTCCCTCGCCGTACGGCGCCGCTGCGCCAGCACGGTGTTGCGCGCCACGCCGTACAGCCAAGCGATCTCGCTGCCCCTGTCCGGGCGATAGGTGTGCGCGGAATCGAGCACGGCGAGGAACACCTCCGCCGTGAGGTCGGCGACGGTGTGCGGATCGTCCACACGCCTGGCCAGGAACCGCGTCACGGCGTCGACATGCCGCCGGTAGAAGGCTTCGAATGCGTCGGGATCACGGGCGAAGCCCGCCGGACCCGTCTGTTCACGGCGCACCGGCGCTCCCCTCGGTTGTGTGACAAACACATCCCTGCTTGGACGGAGCGCCGCACACCGTTACAGGACCGGAAGAACGAAAAAGCCGACGGCCCGGAGACCGTCGGCGAAACGTGCGGCCGCCGGACAGGCGGCCGCATGTGAGACGTCAGAGACGCTCGACCACGTAGTCGACGCAGGAGGTCAGCGCCTCGACGTCGGCGGGGTCGATCGACGGGAACATCGCGATGCGCAGCTGGTTACGGCCGAGCTTGCGGTAGGGCTCGGTGTCCACGATGCCGTTGGCCCGCAGCACCTTCGCGACCGCCGCCGCGTCCACCGCGTCGTCGAAGTCGATGGTGCCGACGACATTGGAGCGCTGCGCCGGGTCGGCCACGAACGGCGTGGTGTACGACGTCTTGTCGGCCCAGGTGTACAGGCGCGAGGCGGAGTCGGCCGTACGGGCGGTGGTCCAGGCGAGGCCGCCCTGGGCGTTCATCCAGTCGATCTGGTCGGCCAGCAGGAACAGCGTGGCGACCGCCGGGGTGTTGTACGTCTGGTCCTTCACCGAGTTGTCGATGGCGGTCGGCAGGCTGAAGAACTCGGGGACGAACCGGCCGCTCTCGGTGATCTCCGTCACCCGGGCCAGCGCCTTGGGCGAGAACAGCGCGATCCACAGGCCGCCGTCGGAGGCGAAGCTCTTCTGCGGGGCGAAGTAGTAGACGTCGAACTCCTCGGCGGAGACCGGCAGGCCGCCCGCGCCGCTGGTGGCGTCCACCAGGACGAGCGACTCGTCGTCGGCGACGCGCTTGATCGGCATGGCGACGCCTGTGGAGGTCTCGTTGTGGGTGAGCGCGTAGACGTCCACGCCCTCCTCGGCGACCGGCAGCGGGTGGCTGCCCGGCTCCGACTTGATCACCGAGGGATCGGCGAGCCAGGGGGCCTTCTTCGCGACCGTCGCGAACTTCGAGGAGAACTCCCCGAAGTTCAGGTGCTGCGACTTCTCCCGGATCAGCCCGAAGGCCGCGATGTCCCAGAACGCCGTGGTGCCGCCGTTGCCCAGCACGACCTCGTACCCCTCGGGGAGGGAGAACAGGTCGGTGAGCCCGGCGCGGACGCGGGCGACGAGGTTCTTCACCGGCTTCTGCCGGTGGGAGGTGCCCATGACCTTCGCCCCGGCGTCGGCGAGAGCGGCGAGCTGCTCGGGGCGTACCTTCGAGGGCCCGCAGCCGAAGCGGCCGTCGGCGGGCTTGATGTCAGCGGGAATCACGATGTCAGCCACGGCTTCCAGCCTAGTGAGACCCGCGGATGCTCTAGACCATGGTCCGGATGATGAGACGGTCATGGTCTCGTTTCGAGATCACGCAGCGCCTTGCGTGTGGAACTACGCAGCGCATGCGGAAACGGCCCGCCCGGGCAGGGACGGGCCGTCGAGGGTGCGCGGGCCGGGCCCGGCGGCCTCTCGGAGCT
>NZ_JBFAOO010000299.1:0-6251 GCF_040675265.1 Microbispora sp. NPDC049633 | reverse complement strand
GTCGCGGCGGCGGCCCAGGACCTCAGCCCGTCGGCCGACATAACGGGCGTCAGCGGGGGCGCCGACGCCGCCGCGTTGACCGCGTCCACGTCGGCCTGCCTCGGCGTGCGTCCGTGGGCGCGGTCGCCGGCGAGCCCCCACAGGGCGGTGCGCAGGAGCTTGGCGCGGGCGAGGTCCTCCGCCGTCGCGTCCACCCGCTCCAGGCCGAGCCGGGACGCGGCGGCCCACCGGGCGAGGTCGTCCGGTTCGTGCAGCGTCTCGTAGTGGGCGTAGACCCCCACGCCGCCGCTCACGAGGAACTCCAGGCAGAGGGCACCCGGGTCGAAACGGAAGGAGACTCCGTCGCGCGGATGTAGCGTCAGGCTCATGTAACCACTATAAAGGGTTACATGACTCTCGAATGGAAGCTCGTCATCGACTGCGTCGACCCGCACGCGCAGGCGGCGTTCTGGGCGGAGGCCCTGGGTTACGAGGTGGAGGACAACAGCGCGCTGGTGGGCCGGCTCCTGGACGCCGGCGTGCTGGGGGAGGCGGAGGCGACCCCCGACCGGACGGCCTTCCGGACGCTGCGGGCCGTGCGGCACCCGGACGATCCGTTCGACCCGCACAGTGGCACCGGCCTCGGCCGCCGGATCCTCTTCCAGGCGGTCCCCGAGCCGAAGGCGGGCAAGAACCGCCTGCACATCGACCTGCACGCGGGCCCCGAGCGCAGGGACGCCGAGGTGGACCGGCTCAAGGCGCTCGGCGCCACCGTGCTGCGCACCGTGCAGGAGCCGGGCACCCACCACGTCACCATGGCCGACCCCGAGGGCAACGAGTTCGACGTGCAGTGAACCCCTACAGCCAGCCGTTGTGGCGGGCCAGGCGGGCGGCCTCGATGCGGTTCCTGGTGCCGGTCTTGCCGATGGCCGACGACAGGTAGTTGCGCACGGTGCTCTCCGACAGGTGGAGGCGGGCGGCGATGTCGGAGATCGTCGAGCCGTCGGCCGCCGCGGCGAGGACGTCGCGCTCCCGGTCGGTCAGCGGACTCGGGCCGGTGCTCAGCGCCGCCGCCGCGAGAGCGGGATCGATGACCCGCTCGCCGCGCAGCACCCGGCGGACGGCGTCGGCGAGCTCCTCGACCGGCCCGTCCTTGACCAGGAACCCCCGGGCCCCGGCCTCCATCGCGCGGCGCAGGTAGCCGGGCCGCCCGAACGTCGTGAGGATGAGCACGGCGCAGCCGGGCAGGTGTTCGCGCAGGTCGGCGGCGGTCTCCAGACCGCCGCGGCCCGGCATCTCGATGTCGAGCAGGGCCACGTCGGGACGGGCGCGCAGCGCGGCGTCCACCACCTCGTCGCCGTGGCCGACCTGGGCGACGATCTCGATGTCCTCCTCCAGACCGAGGAGCAGGGCCAGCGCGCCGCGCATCATGCCCTGGTCCTCGGCCAGCAGCACCCTGATCACTCGCCGTCCTCCTTCGCGTACGGCATGGTCACCCGGAGGAGGAAGCCTCCGCCCGGCGGCGCCATGGTCTCCAGGGCGCCGCCCGCGGCCTCCACCCGCTCGCGCAGGCCGGTCAGGCCGTTGCCCTCGCCGTACGGTTTCGCGGACGGGCCGTCGTCGCGGATCTCCAGCACGAGGTGCCCGCCGTCGTCGCGCAGGACGATCGCGCAGGCCGCCGCGCGGCTGTGCCGTACGACGTTGGTCACGCCCTCGCGCACGGCCCAGCCGAGCAGGGCGTCGGTCTCGGGAGCGGGCCGTACGGAGGACACGCGGACGGCCGCCTCGACGCCGGCGTCCGCGAGGGCGGCGCGTGCGGAGTCGAGCTCGGCGGTGAGCCCTCTGCCGCGGTAACCGGTGACGGCGGCCCGCACCTCGGTCAGCGCCTGCCGCCCGATCCGCTCGATGTCGGCCGCCTGCCCGGCCGCCTCGTCCGCGTCGACCCGCGCCAGCCGGCGTACGGCCTCGGCCTTGACGACCATCACCGAGAGCGTGTGACCGAGCAGATCGTGCAGGTCGCGGGAGAAGCGCAGCCGCTCCTCGGACACCGCGGCACGGGCCAGCTCCTCCCGGGTGGCCTTGAGCTCGTTGATGGCCTCCCACAGCCGGATGATGATCGCCGGAATGAGGCCGGCGGTGAACGTGCCCCAGATCATGGAGAGCACGCCGGTGAGGGATGCGCCGGCCGCTACGGCCACGGCCAGGGCGGCGGCGCACTCGGCGAGCAGCACCACGGGCAGGATCTTGCCGCGCACGGTGATCCCGGTGGCGACGGCCAGCATCATGATCAGGTAGAGCCAGTTGCCCTCGAACCCGGCGGCGGACGCCAGGACCACCGCCGCGAGCAGTCCCAGCGCCGGCAGGGCGCGCCGCCGGTCGGCGAAGGCGAAGTGCGTGGTGGCCACGTAGAGCCCGGCGGCGGCCAGCGCGGCCGGCCAGGCCAGCCAGAGGGGATGGGACCGGCCGTGCGCGATGTCCCACACGGGTGCCGCCGTCACGGCCACCCACATGTACATGCCCTTGGCGTCGGGGCCGCGCTCGCCCTCCCGCAGAGGATCGAGCCAGGTTCCGCGTTCTGTCGTCATGGGGAACGTCACATTAGCGGTCAGGCCCGGCGGCCGGCGCGGCGATAGCCGTGCACCGCGTAGGCGCCGAAGACGAGCAGCCAGGCCGACAGGATCGCGACCTGACGGACGGTGGGCACCTCGCCGAACGCGACCCGCCACGACAGACCGGCGTAGCTGTTCGACGGGGTCCACTCGGCGACCGCGCGCAGCCAGGACGGGAAGTTCTCGACCGGCACCCACAGGCCGCCGAGGATCGACAGCGTCAGCATGGTCGCGATGTTGGCCATCGCCGCGGACTGACCCGACAGGCGGTAGCCGTTGCCGAGACCGAGCAGGGAGAAGGGCACGGTGCCCGCCCACAGGAGCGCGACGATCGCCAGCCACCGCTGCGGAGGGAGCGTGACGTGGTTGGCCAGCACGCCGGCCACCAGCACGGCAGCGATGCTCGGCACGACGCCGACGATCCCCGTGACGACCTTCCCGGCCACGACCTGGGCGGGGGTCAGCGGGGTGAGCCGCAACCGGCGCAGCCATCCCGCCGCGCGGTCCTCGGCGATGCCGCTGCCGTTGTTGAAGGCGCCGCCGAGCGCGCCGTACGCCGCCATGCCGACCATCGTGTAGATCGCGGCGTCGTGCCGGTCGCCGGGGGCCAGGCCGAGGTTGGTGAAGAGGAGGTACATCACGACCGGCATGGCGATCCCGAAGATCACGTAACCGCCGTCGCGCATGGTCCTGATCAGTTCGAGCCGTACGTATCCCCACATCACGCGTTCTCCTTCGCGGTGAGGGCGACGAAGGCGTCCTCCAGATCCGCCGGAACGACCTCCAGCTCGCGTACGGCGCCCGCGCGGGCGAGGGCCATGACGGTGGCGTCGGAGTCGGCGCTGCGCAGATGGACCCGGCCGCCTTTGAACTCCATGTGACGCACGCCCGGCAGGGCCGCGAGCCAGGCGGACTCGCCGTCGGCCGTCACGCTCACCGTGGTCAGCGCCGCCGCCCGCTTGATCTCCGCGCTGGTGCCGTCGGCGACCACGCGGCCGTGACCGAGCACGACGACGCGGTCGGCGTGCTCGTCGGCCTCTTCCAGATAGTGCGTGGAGAACAGGATCGTCTTGCCCTGGCCGGCCAGCCCGCGCATGCCGTGCCAGAACTCGCGCCTGGCCTCCACGTCCAGCGCGGCGGTGGGCTCGTCGAGGACGATCAGGTCGGGGTCGCCGCACACGGCCGTCGCGAACCGCACGCGCTGCGCCTGCCCGCCCGACAGCCGGTCCACCCGGCGGTCGCGCAGGTCTTCGATCCGGGCGAGCGCGAGGACCCGGTCGAGGGGGAGGGGAGCGGCATAGGTCCCGGCCACGAAGGCCAGCAGCTCGCGGACCGTCACCCGGGGGACGAGGCCGCCCTCCTGCGGCATCGCGCCGACCAGGCCGCGCCGCACGGCCTGCTCGGGGTCGAGCCCGAACAGCACGGCCCGACCGGAGTCGGGCGCGAGCAGCCCGAGCAGCAGCGCGATGGTGGTCGACTTGCCCGCGCCGTTGGGGCCGAGCAACGCCACGGTCTGGCCGCGGGGGATGGCGAGCGTGAGCCCGTCCACGGCCCGTACGCGGCCGAAGTGCTTGGTCGCCGAGGTCAGGGACACGGCGTCGGGGGTGTTCGTGGTCACGGGGACGACGGTAGGCGGGCGCCGCCGGCCCGAGTAGATCGATCGATACGGCCCCGGGCGGGACAAATGTCCCACCCGGAAATCTACAATGTAAAGGCGCTGGCCTGTCACGAAACCTGAGCGAGAACCTCCGCCAGGTCCGCCGGGCGGGACAGCATCGGCCAATGACCGGTCGGCAGCTCACGCAGCTCCCACTCCGGCCCGCTCAGAGACGCGAAGAACGGATGCCCGGCCGAGATCAGCTCCTTGACCTGCGCGAGCGGGAACGAGCAGCTCACGAGCGTCTTCGGCAGCGCGGCGAACGCGGCGGCGTCCCCGCCGAGAGCGAGGGGCTGGGTGATCGTGCCGAGCGGCTGGCCGGTGGCCCGGGAGGCCATCAGCGCCCGCTCCCGCTCGCCCAGCCCGTCGAGGCTCGCGCCCGACTCCTCCAGTTCGTTCCAGGAGGGCAGGGGATAGCGCCAGCCGTCTTCGAGGCGCTTCTCGACGAACTCCCGCCCGGTGAGGTCGATCTGGGCCATGCCGTCCGGCACCGGGCCGCTCTCGACGTACACGACCCGGCTCACCCGGCCGGCCGCGCGGGCGGCGGCTCCGGTGACCGCGGCGCCGCTGCCGCTGTGGCCGACGAGCACGACGTCGTGCAGGTCCTCGGCCTCGATCAGGCAGGTGATGTCGCGGATGTGGGTGTCCAGATCCAGGGCGGGGGAGGCGAGGTGGGCGCGGTCGGCCAAGCCGGTGAGGGTCAGGGGATATGCCTCGTGGCCCATCCCGCGAAGGGCGGCGGTCACGTCCCGCCACGCCCACGCGCCGAGCCAGAATCCGGGAACCAGTACGTAAGTCGTCATGCGTCGACGCTAAAGCCGAATCAGGGCAGAATCGGTCCTGATATGTCGACCAATCGCGTTCTCGCCTTCCTGGAGCTGCTGCAGGCCCGGCCCGGACTCACCGGTCCCGAGCTCGCCGAGCGGCTGGAGGTGGACGTACGCAGCGTGCGCCGCTACGTGCGGAGGCTGGAGGACCTAGGCATTCCCGTGCAGGCCGAGCGGGGGCGCTACGGCGGCTACCGGCTGATGCCGGGATACCGGCTGCCGCCGCTCATGCTGACCGGCGACGAGGCCGTCGCCGTGGTGCTCGGGCTGCTCGCGGGCCGCCGGGCGAACCTGACGGTGGGCGAGGGGGCGGCCGAGAGCGCGCTCGCGAAGATCCGGCGCGTGCTGCCCGACGCCCTGCGCGACCGGGTCGGCGCCGTCGAGGACATGGTCGGCCTGACCTCCCGATCCGCCCGATCCGCCGCCGTGGCCTTGCGGCCAAGCGGGGCGACGCTGCTGACGCTCGCCGATGCCGCCCGCCGCCGCCGTCGCGTGCGGCTGGCCTACCGGTCGTACCGGGGCGAGAACAGCGAGCGGACGGTCGATCCCTACGGGCTGGTGTTCCACGCCGGCCGCTGGTACCTGACCGGCCACGACCACCGCAGGGGCGAGGTGCGGACGTTCCGGATCGACCGGATCGGCCAGGTGGCGGCCACGGAGGAGGAGTTTCCCGCGCCGGGGGAGTTCGACCCGGTCGCCCACGTGATGGAGTCGCTGGCGGGCGTGCCGTACCGGCATGAGATCGAGGTCGTGCTGGCCACGACGATGGAGGAGGCGCGGCGGCGGATCCCGCCGACCGTGGCCGCGCTCGCCCCGGCGGACGGCGGCGTCCGGGTGACCGGCCGCGCCGAACGCCTGGACGGAATGGCGCAGATGCTGGCCGGCCTCGGTGTGCCGTTCACCGTGGTGGGGCCGCCGGAACTGCGCGAGGAGGTGCGCGCGCTCGCCCGCCGCCTGCACGAGTGGGCCGGTCAGCCCTCGGACGCCGACCGCCGATGACGGCGAGCAGGGATCGCGATCACCTGCCCGGCTTCACGCGTTCTGGCCGAGAGGCCCCGCCGGCCCGCTCTGGGCCCGGGCGACGTCCAGCGCGGCGGCGTCGAGAGGACCCGGCCGCTCCCCGGCGTCGTGCTCGTCCGTCCGGGCCGCCCCGTACGCGAGCGGGCCGCCGGGCGGCAG
>NZ_JBFAOO010000298.1:0-6254 GCF_040675265.1 Microbispora sp. NPDC049633 | reverse complement strand
GTGCCCGGCGCCTCCTGGCCCTGCTGCTCGCCGTACAGGCTGCGGCCGTTGCCGGCGCACTCGATGAACGCGGTCACGGTCTCGGCCGGCATGCCGAGGATGTCCCGGTAGGTGAACGCGACCGGCCGGCCGTCCAGCCCGCTGCCCCACAGCGTGAGCCGCCAGGCGGCCGCGTCGATCAGCGGTGTCGCGGTGTGGTTGCGGACGAAGAACAGGTCGTCCGGCGTCAGGTAGCCGGCGCCGCGCAGCGCCTCCCAGCGCATCTCCGCATTCGTGCCGTGCACGGCGAACAGGCGTGGCGGCAGGGGTTTGCGGATGCCGGGCCGCACGGGCGGCGCCTGCGCCGCCCCCCTCGCCCCGGGCATCGTACGGCCGGGGTCCCGGCCGTCCTCGGCGGTGGTGGACCGTACGTCCATGCGCCCTCCTCACCTGCGCTGTCAGCCGGCCGGCCTCCGCAGGGCGACGGCCGGCACGGGAATGGGCGGAAAGGGGTTGTCCGGCAGCAGGATCACGCGGCGCGGCCGGTCCGCCTGCCCCGCCGCGTCCAGGTGCAGCAGGGCCGCCCCGATCCCCGCCGCCCCGGTCAGGTAGCCGGTGTCGGCCGTCACCTCGCCGGGGCGGTGCCGCCGGTACGCCTGGTACCAGCGGTATCCCCTGCCGTCGTAGCCGGTCGCCCGGCCGATCAGGTGGTCGGCGAGCCTGCGGGCGAACTCCAGGTGTTCCTGCTCCCCCGTCGCCGCCCACAACCCCACGTACAGCTCGATCAGCCCCGCGGTGCCGCAGCACTGACAGGCGACGTTCCACAGCCCCGCCGTCTGCCGGAAGGGCGCGCCGGACTCCCTGACGCCCCTCGCCAGCCGCTTCACCCACTCCAGGTCGCCGCTGTCGCCGGTCACCCGATACAGCTCGTAGAACATGCGGGCGATGCCGGCGGACCCCGAGCAGTAGCCCAGGTGGTCGCCGACCAGCACCCCGCGCCCGGTCGTGACGCCCGCGGCCCGGACGAGGCCCGCGCCACGGCGTGCCGCGTCGAGGAACGACTCCTCACCCGTCGCGCCGTAGAGGCGGGCGAGGAGGAACGCCGTCCCGGCCGTGCCGGCCAGGAATCCGGGCGGGGCCGCCTCGGCGGGCAGGGCCGGGCACGCCGCGGGCCGCTCGCGGGGCGCGGTCAGCCGCGCGATCCGGCGTCCCGCCTCGATCGCCATCTCCTCGTAGGCCGGCACGCCGAGCGCCGCCGCGGCACGCAGCAGTCCCAGGACGACGCCGCCGTCGCCGCGCGGGGTGGGATCCCCCGACCAGCCGATCCCGCCGTCGTCCATCGCACGGGCGCCGCGGACGATCCTGTCGGCGGCCGCGACCGCCGCCGCCTCGAACCGCTCCTCGCCGAGCACCCAGCCGGCCTCGGTCAGCGCGAGGACGACGCCGGCCAGGCCGTGGTGGAGCGACACGTCGGCCTGCCGCCGCCACGTCGCCGCGAGGTAGCGGGCGCCGGCGCGGGCGTCCTCCAGGTAGGCCTCGTGCCCGGTGCCGGCGGCGAGCTCCAGGAAGAACAGCACGATCCCGGCCGCCCCGGAGTTCAAAGACGCGGAGTGCAGGGACGCGGGCCCGCCGGATCCGCCGGGTGCGGCCGGCCTGCCGTGCGGGTCGGGGTTGGCCCGCCATCGCCTGCCGTGCTCGTCGTCGACCGCGGCCGTACGGATCCAGCGTCCCGCCATGATGGCGGCCGTCAGCGGAGTGTCTGCGCGCTCACCGGAGGAGCGGATCGGGTCCGGGCCCATGCACGGAGTATCCCACAAACCTGGTAGGTAATAGCAACTATATGCCGGGACGGTTTTCCTGTATTCCCTATTGACTTGATTGGTATTTCCGCTCCACAGTCGAGCCGAACACTCGCACTCCAGAGAAAGGCGTCCGGCGTGAGCGACGAACACCCCCCGACCGTCGGCGAGCACACCCGTGCCGCGATCAACGAGGACTGGGCCGCCACCATCGTCGGCCTCGTCCTCCTCGTGCTGGTCATCACCGGCGTGATCCCGACGGGGCTGGTGCCGTGATGAGCAGCGAGGCGGCCGTCCCCGCCGCGACGCGGGCCCCGGCGTGGCAGTGGCCCGCCCTGGGCGTCCTCGTCGTCCTCGCCCTCGCCGCGGGCACCAGGGCCCTGGAGAAGGGCGTGCCCGAGTGGTTCGCGGGCTCCGGCCTGGCCAAGGCGATCGAGTTCCCCGTCTACGCGATCGCCCTCGGCCTGCTGGGCAACGCGGTGCTCACCGCGACCGGGCTGCGCGACCGTCTGTCGGCCGGCTTCCGCACGGAGTTCTTCATCAAGACAGGGCTCGTGCTCCTCGGAGCATCGATCAACCTGAAGGTGATCGTCACCGCGGCCGGCCCCGCGATCCTCCAGGGCATCGTGCTGATCAGCGCGGTGTTCCTGTTCACCTGGTGGCTCGGAGGGCGCCTCGGGCTCGACGACAGACTGCGGGCGCTGCTGTCGGCCGCGGTGTCCATCTGCGGCGTCAGCGCGGCCATCGCGGCGGCGGGAGCCGTTCAGGCCAGGCGCGAGCAGCTCGCCTACAGCGCGAGCCTGGTGATCGCGTTCGCCCTTCCGTCCATCTTCGTCCTCCCCGCGCTGGCCTCGGCGCTGAACCTGAGCCCGGAGGTGGCGGGCGCCTGGATCGGCGGCAACATCGACACGACGGCGGCGGTGACCGCGGCGGGCACGCTCGCGGGCGAGAACGCGCTGGCGGTCGCGACCATCGTCAAGATCACCCAGAACGCCCTGATCGGCGTCGTGGTGGTCGCGCTGACCGCGTGGTTCGCCTTCCGCATCGAGCGCCGTCCCGGCGCCGAACGGCCGGGCGCGGGCGAGCTGTGGCGGCGGTTCCCGAAGTTCGTGCTCGGCTTCGTGGCGGCCTCGGTGCTGGCCACCTGGTATCTGTCCACCGTCGGCGCGGCCGAGGGCAAGGCGGTCATCGGCGTCGCCAACGACCTGCGCACCTGGTTCCTCATCCTGGCCTTCGTCAGCATCGGCCTGGAGTTCAGGGTGGCCTCGCTCAGGGAGGCCGGCTGGCGTCCGGTCGTCGTCTTCGCCGCCGCCACCGTGGCCAACGTCCTGCTGGCCCTTGGGCTCGCCACGCTCCTGTTCAGCGGCTTCACCGTCACCTGAAGGCGGTGCCCGAAGATCCCCCGAGCCCCGGCCGGGCCCGGTGGAATCCCGTCAGCGTCGCCGCGGGAGACGCCGGGGACGCCACCGGGCCCCAGCTCCGGCCTCGTCCTCCTCCTCGTCCTCCTCCGGCGCGGCGTCGTCGTCCGGCAGGTCGTACCAGTGCGTGTCGCCCGGGAAGGGGTCCCGGGGGGCCTCGGGGAACTCGGCGCGGCTGCCCACGGCGTCCGCAGGCAGGCCAACGGATGACGCTGTACGGTCGAAATCGAACACGGTCCCATCGTGGCAGATTCTCCACATAATTGGTGGGCAATGCTGGGATTCGATCCCGCTGCGCGGGTCAGTCGGTCTCAGCGGCCGGGCGGCGGAAGCGGCACGGCGAGGAGGGTGCCGCCGACGCGGACTCCGGCGGCGCGGCCGACGCCCGGCTCCGCGGCCGCGTCGAACCGGCCGCGAGGACGGCCAGCCCGGCGGCCGTGACGCCGGCACCCACCCACAGGGGGGAGACGAAGCCGTGACCTGCGGCGATCGCCAGCCCGCCCAGCCACGCGCCGAGGGCGTTGCCGACGTTGAAGGCCGCGATGTTGGCACCCGAAGCCAGCGCCGGGGCGTCCTGGGCGTACTTCATGGTCCGGAGCTGGAGCCCGGGCGCGGTGGCCAGCCCCGCCGTGCCCATCAGCAGCAGCGAGACGGTCGCCATGACCTTGCTGTGCGCCGTCAGCGCGAACACCGCGAGAACCACGGTGGTCACCGCCATGATCGTGATCAGGGAGGCGTTCAGGGCCCGGTCGGCGAACCTGCCGCCGAGGTGGTTGCCCGCGAACGTGCCCACCCCGAAGAGCACCAGCAGCCAGGGCACAACGGTGACGGCGAATCCGCTGACCTCGGTGAGCGTGAACGCGATGTAGGTGAACGCGCCGATCACGCCGCCGAAGGCGAGGACGCTGACGGCGAGGGAGACCCAGACCTGCGGCCGGCGGAAGGCGCCGAGCTCGCCGCGCAGGCCGTTCCCGGCCGCAACCGGAGTCGTCGGCACGAGCAGCCGGATGCCGGCCAGGGTGACGACGCCGATGATCGTGAGCGCCCAGAACGTCGAACGCCAGCCGAGCCGCTCGCCGAGCAGGGTGCCGAGCGGAACCCCGACCACGTTCGCCACGGTCAGACCGGCGAACATCAGCGCGATCGCGCCGGCCCGCCGGTGGGGGGCGACGAGGTCGGCGGCGACCACCGAGCCGACGCCGAAGAACGCGCCATGGCACAGGGCCGCGACGATCCGGCCCACCATCAGTACGGCATAACCCGGCGCGAGCGCGGAGATCAGGTTGCCGGCGATGAACAGGAGCATCAGCGCCAGCAGCACCTTTTTGCGCTCGAACCGGCCGACCGCCGCGGTCAGCGCGACGGCACCGACCGCGACGCTCAGCGCGTACCCGGAGACGAGATGACCGGCGACCGGTTCGCTCACTCCGAGGTCCGCCGCTATCTGGGGCAGCAACCCCACGATCCCGAACTCGGTGAGCCCGATGCCGAAACCTCCCAGGGCCAGGGCGAGGAGCCCGACAGGCATGACTAACCCTCCGTTGGCAGTTGCGTGGGCGGGCCTTCAGGCCCGCCGGACCGCCATGGTGCCGCTCACGCCGCCCCCCTCACGAGTGGCCGGATGGCCACCCTGTGAAAGAATCTGGCCATGCACCGAGTCGTGATCCTGGCCCTGGAGGGCGTGTATCCGTTCGAGCTGAGCATCCCGCAGCGAATCTTCAGCATCGCCGCAGGAGCGGACGGCGCGCCGCTCTATGAGGTCCTGACCTGCGGTGTCAGCCGTACGGTCCGAACCGACGCGGATTTCTCGATCACGGTGGACCATGACGTCGACGTCATCGCGACAGCCGACACCGTGGTCATTCCCCCTTTCACCCCTGTGGGACAGGACGCGTCCGACTGGCTGCCCGCGCCGGTCGCCGAGGTCCTGACCCGTCTTCGCCCCGGCGTGCGACTGGTGTCCATCTGCACCGCGGCCTTCGTGCTGGCCGCGGCCGGCCTGCTCGACGGCCGGCCCGCGACCACGCACTGGAACGAGGCCGACCGCTTCCGGCGGATGTTCCCGAACGTGCGGCTGGACGCCGGCGTGCTGTTCACGGACGACGGCGACGTGCTGACCTCGGCGGGCGTGGCCTCCGGCATCGACCTGTGCCTGCACGTCGTGCGCCGCGACCATGGCGCCGCGGTCGCCCAGCGGGTCGCCCGGCGCTGCGTCGTCCCCCCGTGGCGCGAGGGCGGCCAGGCACAGTACGTCGAACGGCCCGTCCCGGCGATGACCGACATGTCCACGTCGGCGGCCCGGGCATGGGCCCTCGAGAACCTGCACCGGCCGATCTCACTCCGGGAGCTGGCCGGGCATGCCCGGATGAGCGTGCGCACGTTCACCCGCCGCTTCCGCGAGGAGGTCGGCGTGACTCCGGGCCAGTGGCTCACCCGGCAGCGCGTCGAACTCGCCCGCCGGCTGCTGGAGAGCACCGACCTGCCCGTGGATCGCGTCGCCGCCGAGGCCGGGTTCGGCACCGGCGCCTCCCTCCGCCAGCACCTCACCGCCGCGCTGGGTGTCTCCCCCACGGCCTATCGCCAGACCTTCCGGGTCGTGGAGTCCGTGGCCTGAGATCACCCGTGCCGCTCCCCATCCCGTACGGCCCGGCCGCCGCGAGGACGGCGCGGGCTCTCTCGCTTCACACCACGGCGGGGACCACGGCCGTGACGGCGTGCGGGGCGTCCAGCGCCCTGCGGGCGTAGGCGCGGACGTCGGCGTCGGAATCGCCGAGAGCGCCGTGCAGGGCCGCGGCCACCTCGGGCCGCGCCGCCCACGCGGACAGCACGAGCACCACGGCCTTGCGCACGTCGAGATGGGGGTCGGCCAGCGCCGCCACCAGCGGTTCCACCGCCAGAGCGGGATCGGCGGCGGCGAGTCCGCGCGCCGCGCCCACCCGCACCTGCCACGCCGGATCGGCCAGGGCCCGCACAGCCGTCTCCGCGAAGCCCGATTCGAGAGCGCCGAGCCCGGCGGACGCCTCCAGGGCCGCCGCCCGGACGAGCGGGTCGGCGTCGG
>NZ_JBFAOO010000297.1:0-6273 GCF_040675265.1 Microbispora sp. NPDC049633 | reverse complement strand
CAGCGGTCGAGCAGGTCGCCCACGTGCGCCTTGGTGCCGCGCAGCGGTTCCAGGGTCGGCACGCGCTGGAGCGACTCGCGGCCCGGGATGTCGAATATCACCGAGTCCCAGGAGGCGGCGGCGACCGACTCGCTGTACTGCCGCAGGCACCGGCCCCGGAAGTAGGCCCGGGTGTCGGTGGGCGGCGTCTCCACCGCGCGGTCGACGTCCTCGTCGGTCACCAGTCGCTGCATCCTGCCCCTGGCGACGAGCCGGTTGTACAGGCCGCGGTCGGGGCGGATGTCGGAGTACTGCAGGTCGACCAACTGCAGCCGGGGGTGGTTCCAGGGCAGGTTGTCGCGGGTGCGGTAGCCCTCCAGGATCTCCAGCTTGGCGACCCAGTCGAGCTCACGGGACAGCTGCATCGGGTCCTCGGCGAGCCGGGTGAGCACCGACTCCCAGCGGTTGAGCACGTCCTTGGTGAGCTCGTCCACGCCCGAGCCGAAGCGGTCCTCGACGTACTTGCGGGCCTGCTCCAGGTATTCCATCTGCAGCTGCACGGCGGTCATCTTCCGCCCGTTGCGCAGCGCGATCTCGTACTTGCAGGTCGGGTCATGGGACACCGCGCGCAGCGCCGCGACCGGCGACTCGGGGGTCAGGTCGATGGTGAGGAATCCCTCCTCGATCATCGCCAGCACCAGGGCCGTCGTACCGAGCTTCAAATATGTCGAAATTTCCGACATATTGGCGTCGCCGATGATCACGTGCAGCCGCCGGTACTTCTCCGGGTCGGCATGCGGCTCGTCGCGGGTGTTGATGATCGGCCGCTTGAGCGTGGTCTCCAGCCCGACCTCGACCTCGAAGAAGTCGGCCCGCTGGCTGATCTGGAAGCCCTCGGTGCGCGAGTCCTGGCCGATGCCGACCTTGCCCGCGCCGCACACCACCTGCCGCGACACGAAGAACGGCGTCAGGTGCCTGACGATGTCGGCGAACGGCGTCGCGCGGCGCATGAGGTAGTTCTCGTGGCAGCCGTACGACGCGCCCTTGGCGTCGGTGTTGTTCTTGTACAGCTGGATGGGGGCGTTGCCGGGCATGGAGGACGCCCGTACGGCGGCGTCGTACATCACCCGCTCGCCCGCCTTGTCCCAGATCACCGCGGCCCGGGGGTTGGTGCACTCGGGCGTCGAGTACTCCGGGTGGGCGTGGTCCACGTACAGGCGCGCGCCGTTGGTGAGGATCACGTTGGCGAGCCCGAGGTCCTCGTCGGTGAGCTGGCTCTGGTCGGCCACCTCCCGGGCGAGATCGAACCCACGGGCGTCGCGGAGCGGGTTCTCCTCCTCGAAGTCCCATCGGGCCCGGCGAGCCCGGGCGGCCGACGCCGCCAGGTACGCGTTGACGACCTGTGAGGAGGTCACCATCGCGTTCGCTCCCGGTTGACCGGGCACGGCGATGCCGTACTCGGTCTCGATGCCCATCACCCGCCGAACCGTCATTCGCACCCCGCCTGCTTCAGGCCGTCGTAGTCATATCCGAGCCTAGCCCTTTCTCTATGCCCTGCTACCGAACAGTTACGGCACAGATGCCTCGGGACTTTGCGCCGGAATGGTCGTCGCGGTCCGGGAGGCACGGCCGCCGCCACGCTCACGGGGCGTGCGGGAGCGGTTGAGCAGGGCCCCCAACCTGGCCCGAAGCCATCGCTGACCGGGCCTGTCGACCAGCCGGTAGATCAGGTAGGCGAGCCCGATCGAGACCGCCATCGTGATCCCGGCGAGCGGCCACGGGTCCACCACGTCCCGGTACGCGGGGATCAGGACGGCCGAGACCGTCTGGTGCAGCAGGTAGAGCGGATACGTCAGCGCCCCCAGGGCGACCAGGCGGCGCCAGCGCACCCACCGCAGCCAGCCGAGGGCGACCGCGGCCATCAGGAGGTAGACGAGCGTGATCGCGACGACGACGGCCTCCGGGGGCGCCGGGTAGCGGGCGATGCCGATCAGGCGCACCCGCTCCCCCACGCGCTCCATGGCGGCGTGCAGGGACATCCCGTAGCCGGCGGCGACCATCAGCCACGGGACCAGGGCCCCCGAGCGCGCCCCGAAGCGGTGGATCAGGAAGAAGGCCATGCCCGCGATGAAGTACGGCGCCTGCCGCGGCATGAAGACGAAGACGAGCGTCTCGTTCTGGGTGAACTCGGCCAGCAGCGCCAGGCCGGTCCAGGCCGCCAGGAACACCAGGCAGCGCCGCAGCGTGATCCCCACGAGGGAGAACAGCGCCACGAGGACGTAGAACCGCAGTTCCACCCACAGGGACCAGAAGACGCCGCCGGCGTGGCCCACGCCGAACGCGCCCTGGAACATGGTCAGGTTGAGCAGGTACTCGCCGTCGCTGAGCTTGGGGTCGAAACCGGCGACCCCGCTGAAGCGGTACATGACGAAGATCACAAGCACGGCGAACCAGTACGCCGGGTACAGCCGGGACACCCGGGAGACGGCGAACTCGCCGACGGTGTGCCCCCAGACGCTCATCAGGATGACGAACCCGCTGATGAGGAAGAACAGCTCCACGCCGAGGATGCCCAGCGTGGTCAGCCGGGCGACCGGCTCGAACAGCGTGGTGGGGAACTCGTCCCACAGCGACCTGCTGGCCGCCATGAAGTGGAAGGCCATGACGGCGAACGCGGCCACGAAGCGCAGGACGTCGAGCTCGACCAGGCGGCGGCTCCCGGCCGGTGCGGCCGCCCGCGGCGCCGGGACCGCGGCCGGGACCGGAGCGCCGCGCCGCACGGGCTGTCTCACGGAAGTCACCCGCGCGAGCCAAGGAAGATCATGCCATCTTTGACGTGATCACTCCCGGCTTCGGTTCCCTCCGATAACGAACGTCACGGGCGACCACCGGCCCACCGCCCCGCCGGCGGTCCGGGCGAGGAGCCCGGAAAGCCGGAGGAGCGGCGCGATCGGATCGCGCCGCTCCTCGATGGCACCGGCCCGGCCGGGTGCCGGGGTGCTACAGGTACTGACCGGTGTTGGCGACCGTGTCGATCGACCGTCCGGCCTCGGTGCCCTGCTTGCCCTGGACGAGCGTGCGGATGTAGACGATCCGCTCGCCCTTCTTGCCGGAGATGCGGGCCCAGTCGTCGGGGTTGGTGGTGTTGGGCAGGTCCTCGTTCTCGGAGAACTCGTCCACGCAGGCGGCCAGCAGGTGCGAGATCCGCAGGCCCTTCTGCCCGGTGTCGAGGAACTCCTTGATGGCCATCTTCTTGCCGCGGTCCACGATGTTCTGGATCATGGCGCCGGAGTTGAAGTCCTTGAAGTACAGGACTTCCTTGTCGCCGTTGGCGTAGGTCACCTCGAGGAAGCGGTTCTCCTCGCTCTCGGCGTACATCCGCTCGACCACCCGCTGGATCATCGCGGCGATCGTGCCCTCGCGGCTGTCACCGTGCTCGGTGAGGTCGTCCGGGTGCAGCGGCAGGTCGTTGACGATGTACTTCGAGAAGATGTCCTTGGCCGCCTCGGCGTCCGGCCGCTCGATCTTGATCTTGACGTCCAGGCGGCCGGGCCGCAGGATCGCCGGGTCGATCATGTCCTCGCGGTTGGAGGCGCCGATGACGATGACGTTCTCCAGGCCCTCGACACCGTCGATCTCCGACAGGAGCTGGGGGACGATGGTGTTCTCGACGTCGGAGGAGACGCCCGAGCCGCGGGTCCGGAAGATCGAGTCCATCTCGTCGAAGAACACGATCACCGGGGTGCCCTCGGAGGCCTTCTCACGAGCCCGCTGGAAGACCAGGCGGATGTGCCGCTCGGTCTCGCCGACGTACTTGTTGAGAAGCTCGGGGCCCTTGATGTTGAGGAAGAAGCTCTTGCCGGACTGGCCGGTCTTCTCCGCGACCTGCTTGGCCAGGGAGTTGGCGACGGCCTTCGCGATCAGCGTCTTGCCGCAGCCGGGCGGGCCGTACAGCAGCACGCCCTTCGGCGGGCGCAGCTTGTGCTCGCGGAACAGGTCGGCGTGCAGGTAGGGCAGCTCGATGGCGTCCCTGATCTGCTCGATCTGCCTGCTGAGGCCGCCGATCTCCTCGTAGGAGATGTCGGGGACCTCCTCGAGGACGAGCTCCTCGACCTCGGACTTGGGGATGCGTTCGTAGACGTAGTTGGAACGGGGTTCGAGCAGGAGGGAGTCGCCGGCCCGCAGCGGCTGCTCCAGCAGCGAGTGGGCGAGCTTGACGACCCGCTCCTCGTCCGCGTGCGAGATGACGAGGGCGCGCCCGCCCTCCTCCAGCAACTCCTTGAGCATCACGATCTCGCCGACGTCCTCGTAGCCGAGGGCCTCGACGACGTTGAGCGCCTCGTTGAGCATGACCTCCTGGCCACGCTTCAGCGAGTCGACGTCCACGGCCGGACTGACGTTCACCCGGAGCTTGCGCCCGCCGGTGAACACCTCGATCGTGCCGTCTTCCCTCGCCTCGAGGAAGACACCGAATCCGGACGGCGGCTGCGCCAGCCGGTCGACCTCCTCCTTGAGGGCGACGATCTGGTCCCTGGCCTCCTTGAGGGTGGCGACCAGACGCTCGTTCTGGCCTGTGAGGGCGGCCACCTGTGCCTGCGCCTCGTGGAGACGCTCCTCGATGACCCTGGCCTGCCGGGGAGACTCGGCCAGCTTCCGGCGCAACGCGGTGATCTCCTCCTGCAGGAAGGAGACCTGTGTTGTGAGGTCGGCGACCTCCCGTTCGCGCTGCGCGGCCCGAGCCTCAGCGTCGTCGCGAGCTGCCACGCCCCGTCACCTCCTTCCCCGTCGAGAACGACTACTCAAGACCCTACCTATCTTGGCGCTGTACGTAACCTGGCCGGGCAGTGTTCGTGTAGTTACGTTGGGTGTTCGGCGTTTGATACCTTATGGACCGATTGTTCGGGTCACCATTAGGAACACACCCAGATGTTCCCGTGTCACGTGGCTTTGCCGGGTTGTGGCCGAATCGTCACCCTTGTTCGATCCCCTCTCCGTACGCCCCCTTGGCGGGGCGCCTGCGCCGCGGCGGGGGCGTGACGCCGTCCGCCATGCGCCGGGCCGTGACGAGGAACCCCGTGTGGCCGACCATCCGGTGGTCGGGCCGTACCGCGAGGCCCTCGACATGCCAGTCGCGAACCAGGGTCTCCCACGCGTGGGGCTCGGTGAAACTCCCGTGCTCCCGCAGGGTCTCCACCGTTCTGGACAATTGGGTCGTTGTCGCAACATAGCAGCAAATAACTCCCCCAGGAGTAAGGGACTTCGCCGCCGCGTCAACGCACTCCCAAGGAGCGAGCATGTCCAGGATGACGCGATCCACGTCCGCCTCGTCGAGCGCGTCGACGAAGTCTCCGACCACGAGGCGCCACTGCCCCACGGGGCCGCCGTGGAACTTCTCCACGTTCTTCGTGGCGACCTCGGCGAAGTCCGCGCGCCGCTCGTAGGAGGTCACCTTCCCCTCCGGGCCGACCGCGCGCAGCAGGAAGCAGGTGAGCGCGCCCGACCCCACGCCGGCCTCCACCACCCGGGCGCCGGGGAAGATGTCGGCCATGGCGACGATCTGGGCCGCGTCCTTCGGGTAGACCACCGCGGCGCCGCGCGGCATCGACACCGCGTAGTCGGCGAGCAGGTGCCGGAACGCCAGGTACGCCGTGCCGCCCGAGGACCGCACGACGGACCCCTCCGGCTGCCCGATCAGGTCGTCGTGCGGGATCGACCCCTTGTGCGTGTGGAAGACGCCGCCCTCTTTCAGCGTCACCGTGTGCCGCTTGTTCTTGGGGTCGGTGAGCTGGACCTGATCTCCGGCCCGGAACGGGCCGTGCCTGCGAAAACCCATGCGGAAAAGGCTAGTGCCGCGACCGACGAGATTTGCCCCGGCCGGAGAGGCGCCGGGCGGGAAAGCACTGGCCTCCGCGGTGTCGCTGCTGCTAACAATGGGACATGTTGCCCCAAGAGGCGATTCCCGCCGGACCGGTCGTTCTGCGCCTGCCGGTCGAGGGGGACGCCGACCAGATCGCCCGTGCCTGCTCCGACCCCGACATCGCGCGCTTCATCCCCTTCGTCCCGTCGCCGTACACCCGTGACGACGCGCTGGCCTGGATCACCAAGGCCGTCCCGGCCGCCTGGGAGAACGGCGGAGCCGACTTCCTCCTCGCCGATCCCGGGACGGGCGAGGTCCTCGGGACGGCCGGGCTGAAGCCGCCGGACCGGTTCGGCGTGACCGAGGTGGGCTACTGGCTCGCCCCGTGGGCCCGGGGCCGCGGCGTCGCCACCGCCGCCGGATGCGACCACCGCCTC
>NZ_JBFAOO010000296.1:0-6274 GCF_040675265.1 Microbispora sp. NPDC049633 | reverse complement strand
GGCACCGCCCCGCGAGACGGCACCGCGCGAGACGGCACCGCCCCGCGAGACGGCACGGCGTCGCCCGGCGATCGGCCGGCCGAGGCGGGCGAGGCCCGGTTCCGGCTGCACCAGGCCACCGCGGCGTACCTGGCGACGGTCGCCGCCGACCGGCCGCTGCTCGTGGTGATCGACGACCTCCAGTGGGCCGACACGGCGTCGCTCGGCCTGCTGTCCGACCTCCCGATGCTGCTGCGCGGCAGGGTCGCGATCGTGGTCACCGTACGGTCCGGCGAGGGCCCGGCCGCGGTGCACGACGCGCTCGGCATGCTCGGCCGGCACGACGCCCTCCGCCTGCCGCTGGCCGGGCTCGACCCCGCCGCGGTCGCCGAGCTGTCCGGGTTGCGCGACGCGGCGGCCGTGGCGGCGCTCGCCGAACGCACCCGGGGCAATCCGCTGTTCATCCGCGAGACCCTCCGCCTGGCCGAGGACCAGGGCATCGAGCGGGCGCTCACCGGCGTGCCCGAGGGCCTGGCCGACGTGCTGCGCCGCCGCCTGCTCGACCTGCCCGCCCCGTACCGTCCCGCGATCGACGCGGCGGCCGTGCTCGGCACCGGCGCGGACCGGGGGCTGCTGGCCGAGGTCGCCGGGGAGGCCTCGGGCGCGGACGTGGACGAGGCGCTAGACGCGGCGACCGCCATCCGCGTCCTCGACGAGGACCTGCGCTTCACCCACGATCTCATCCGGGAGACGGTCTACGCCGACATCCCGCCGCGCCGCCGGGCCGGGCTCCACCTGGCCGCGCTGCGGGCGCTCCGGCTACGGCCGGGGGCCGACCTGGCGGTGCTCGCCAGGCACGCGCTGGCCGCCGGTCCCGGCGCCGCGGCCGACGCGGTGCGCTGGGCCTCGGCCACCGCGCGGCAGGCGGCCGGCCGGCACGCCTACGAGGACGCCGCGCAGTGGTGGCGGCGCGCGGTCGAGGCGCACGGGACGCTGCCCGGCGCGGACCCGGCCGGACACGTGGAACTGCTGCTGGAGCTGGTCCGCGCGCAGCTCGACGCCGGCGACGGCGTCTCTGCCCGGCAGACCAGGGTGGAGGCGGTGCTCGCGGCCGACGGGCCGGGTGATCCGCTGCTCGCCGCCCGCGCGCTGACCAGCCTCGACGCTCCCGCCCTGTGGAAGATGTACGCGTACGGCGACGTGGAGCTGCAGGTGGTGCGGCGGATTGAGGACGCGCTGGCCGCCCTGCCCGAGGAGGACTCCGAGCTGCGCTGCCGGCTGCTCGGCTGCCTGGGGATGGAACGTTACGACAGCTCGGCCGATCCCCGGTGCGACACGGCCACCGCCGAGGCGCTGGCCATGGCCCGCCGCCTGGTCGCCCGGGGCGAGGCGGGCGAGGAGCTGCTCGGGTTCACGCTCAACGCGCGCTTCCTCGGCGTGCACCTGCCGGAGCGCATCCCGGAGATCGACGCCATCGGCGAGGAGCTCACCCGGCTCGGATCGCCCGGGTTCGAACTGCTCGGCCACATGATCAGGGAACGTTCCCGGATGGAGCTGTTCGACGTCGCCGGGGCCGACCGGGCCGCCGAGCGGGCGGCCGTGCTGGTCCAGCGGCTCGACCTGCCCTGGCCGCGGTTCCAGCAGTTCATGTACACGGGCGCCCGGCGCCTGCTGGAGGGCGACTTCGACGGCGCGGGCGAGGCGTACGCCGCGGCGGCGGAGGCGGGCGAGCGGCTCAACCTTTGGTACACGAGCACCGTGCTCGCCTCCGCGCTGCTCGCCCGGCAGTTCACGATGCGGGAGACCGACGGCGTCGAGGAGTTGATGGAGCAGTACTCCCCCTTCCCGGCCCACCGGCAGGTGATAGGCGTGCTCGTCGGGGACTGGCGGGGCGACCGCGGGCCGGCCGCGGCGGCGCGCGAGCAGGGCTGGCACGCGCTGCCGCGCGACTTCGGCGAACTGCCCGGGATATGCCTGCTGGGCGAGGCCCAGATCGTCGCGGGCGACCACGAGGGGTGCGTCCGGACCTATCACAGGCTCCTGCCGTACGAGGACAGGATCGCCTTCGGGGCCGGGACGTTCTGCGCCGGGCCGGTCGGCTACTTCCTGGGGCGGTTGGCCCACCTGGGCGGGGCCGCCGGTCCGGACACGGCGCGGGCGCATCTGGAGGCGGCCGGGAAGCGGTGCGCGGCGGCCGGGCTGGCCTGGTGGGCCGCGCGCATCGCCGCCGAACGCGAGGCCGTACGCGGCTGACGAGCGGGCGGTGAGCGGGCCGCAAGCCGGCGTTGAGTCGCGATGAAGGCGGGTCCCGCATCGTGGGGCCATGACAACACCGACGCAGACCCGGCGCCGGCCGGGCGAACCCGCTCCCGACCTCGTCACGTTCCTCGTCTTCCACGCCGGCCTCCGGCGCGAGTTCGGCAGGCTGGCCGAGGTCCTCGACCGCTGCGACCCCCGCGACGAGCGGCGCCGCGCGGTCGTCGACGAGCACCTCGCGCTGCTGCTGCGCGCCCTGCACCACCACCACACCGAGGAGGACGAGGCGATCTGGCCGCTGCTGCGCGGCCTGGTCCCGGAGGCCCGCGCGGTGCTGGACCGGCTGGAGGCCGACCATCAGGAGATGGACGCCGTCATCGGCAGGCTCTCCGACGGCGGCCGGCCCGCTCGCGAGGTCGCGGCCGACCTGCGCGCGCTCGACCGGCTGCTGAACACCCACCTCGACCTGGAGGAGTCCGAGGTCGTCCCGCTGATCAGGGAGCACGTCAGCGCGGCCTGGTGGGAGGAGTCGGGCAAGAAGGTCGGCAAGAGCCACGGCCGCGACCTCCCGATGCTCGCCGCCTGGCTGGTCGACGTGGCCACTCCCGCCGACCGCGAGCACATCTTCAGGACCGCCCCGGCGATCATGCGGATCCTCTACCGGCTCTCCTGGCGCCGGACGTACGAGCGCCGGGTCTCCCAGGTGTACGGGTGACAGGTGTACGGGTGACCGGTCTACGGGTGACAGGTGTACGGGTGATGACCGGGCCTGCGGCCTCCGCCACGGCGGCGGAGGCCGCCGGGCCGGGTCAGTCGCCGGGAAGGCAGACGGTGCCGGGCGGGGGCACCGTCAGGTCCGTGAGATACCGGGTGGCATGCCCGATCGCACACCGGTCGCCGGAGAGGTAGAGGACGTGGCCGGGACCGTCGTACCTGACCGTGGCCGAGCCGGGGATCCGCCGGACCAGGCTGTCGGTTATCGAGAAGTCGCTCCAGGTCCCCGCGCCGAGCAGCGGCGGCAGGTCGCGGACCGGCAGGGGTCGGGACGGGTTCGCGACCGGCAGCGGCCACCCCGCGCAGGCGAGCTGGTGATGAGCACGGTGTGGTCGATGTGGTCGACATCGGGGGCCGTGCGGGGAGTAGTCATGATGGTGTTCCTTGGGGCTCGATGAGGCGCGCGTCCGGCGTGCCTGGCTGTGACCGGCTCTGGTTCACACGGCCGCCGCGACGGCGGCGGCGACGAGGAGCACCTGCAGGGCGGTGCGTGCGGGCAGCGGAGTCACCGGCTTTCCCGCCAGGGTGAGGCCGCGCCGCGCCGCCGAGACGTTGGCCGGGAACATGGCGATCATGAGCAGCGCGAGCCCGACCGCGGCGTACGGCGCGATCGGCGCCAGCAGCAGTCCGGCCGCGCCGGCCAGCTCCAGCACCCCGGTGAGGGTGACCAGCAGGGCGGGCCGGGGGAACACCGGAGGGATCATGGCGACGAAGTCCCGCCGCCACGAGGGCAGGAAATGCGGCACACCGGTGAAGACCAACATCAACGCCAGCGCGCCGCGCAGTGCGGGCTGCCAGCCGTCCAGCATGTCGACGCCGGCCAGACCCAGCAGCCGCAGGGCGGCGAAACCCCCGATGAGGGCGATGAAGGGAACCATCCCTCCTCCAATCTTGTCAGTGGCTAGATTGAAGGAGACTCCGTTATCTTGTCAACGTCAAGATAGAGTGGGCCGCCCAAGCAGCGCAGCGCGGAGGTGAGAGAGATCAACGAGCCGGCCTACCACCACGGCAACCTGCGGCGGGCCGTCATCGACGCCGCCCTGCAGGCCATCGGCGAGTCCGGTCCGGCCGGATGGAGCCTGCGTGAGCTGGCCCGCCGTGCGGGCGTCTCGCATGCCGCGCCCGCGCACCACTTCGGCGACAAGACGGGACTGCTGACGGCCGTGGCCGCCGAGGGCTTCGAACTGTTCGCCGACAGTCTGGAACGCGCGGCCGGGGACGACGTCTTCGCGGTGGGGGTGGCCTACGTGCGCTTCGCCATCGACCACAGGCCCTACTTCGAGGTGATGTTCCGTCCGGAGCTGTATCGCGCGGACGATCCGGGGATGAGCTCGGCGCGTGAGCGTGCCGCCGCTGTGCTCGTCACCAGCGCGGGCACCCTGTCGCCGAGCCCGGCGCAGGACCGGCTGACCACGATCGCGGCGTGGTCGCTCGCCCACGGGTTCGCCGGCCTGTGGCTCAGCGGCTCCCTGCCGGAGAGCGCCCAGGGCGATCCGGAGACGATCTCCCGGGCGCTCGTCGAGCTCGTCTTCGGATCCCTGGGCAGGACCTGATCGCGGGTAGGCGGCGTCACGCGGATCGCGGCCTCGCCCTGCGCCCCCTCGGCGACCTGGATCGTCCTGCTCGGCCGCCTTAATAGGGCTGCCGGAATTGTGACTATGCCGGGGCGTGGAACGATCCCTATGCTCTCCTCGAAATGGTGCGTTTATGGGTTCTCGGCCAGTTCCGGGCCGAAGTGGGCGGGCATTCGGTCGACCTCGGACCGCCGCTCCAGCGGGCGGTGCTGGCGAGACTCGTCTGCGCCGGCGGGCACGTGGTCTCGACCGACCGGTTCATCGACGACCTGTGGCAGGGCCAGCCCCCGCCGAAGGCGCTGGGCGCGTTGCAGGTCTACATCTCCAACCTGCGCCGCGTCCTCGAACCGGGCCGCGCGCCGCGGACTCCGGCGAGGGTCCTGGTGACCGCTCCACCCGGATATGTGCTGCACCTCGACGCCGACGCCGTGGACGCGTGGCGCTTCCCCACGCTGATGGACGCGGCGTCGAGCCTCCTCGGCGGGGGCGAGCCGGCTGATGCGCTGCGCACGGTCGACGAGGCCCTGTCGCTGTGGAAGGGATCCGCCTTCGCCGAGTTCGGCGACGAGGACTGGGCGGTGCCGGAGGCGGCCCGGCTGGAAGAGATGAGGATGCTGACCGCCGAGTATCGCGCGGAGGCGAAGCTCGCGCTCGGCCGGCATGCCGAGATCGTGCC
Source organism: Microbispora sp. NPDC049633 (assembly GCF_040675265.1). NCBI lineage: Bacteria > Bacillati > Actinomycetota > Actinomycetes > Streptosporangiales > Streptosporangiaceae > Microbispora > Microbispora sp. NPDC049633. The sequence goes on along the minus strand of NZ_JBFAOO010000296.1, from coordinate 1,015 downwards.
CGAGCTGGAGCGGCACGTCGCCGACCACCCGCTACGCGAGGACGCCGTGCGCCTTCTCGCCCTCGCCTACTACCGCTCGGGACGGCAGGCCGACGCCCTGGCGGCGCTGCGCAGGACCCGGGCCAAGCTGGCGGAGGAGCTGGGCATGGACCCGGGCCCCGCCCTGCGCGCTCTCGAGGCCGGCATCCTCACGCACAGCGAAGCCCTCGACGCGCCGAAGACCGCCATCTCGCCGGTGAGTCTCACCCCGCCGGCCGCCCAATCCCCGACTGCCCAAGCCCCGACTATGCAGTCACCGGCCGACATCCCGCAGCCTCGGATGGTCGGCCGTGCGGCGGAGCTCGGCCGCCTGGTCTCCGCCGCCGAGCAGGCCAGGCACGGGTTCCGCGTGGCCTGGCTGGGCGGCGACCCCGGCGCGGGCAAGAGCACGCTGGCCGACGCCCTGCTGCGGCGCCTGGCCGGCGAGGGCTGGCGAACCGCGGTCGGCCGGTGCCCGGAGACGCTCGGCGGCGTGCCGCCCGCGTGGGCGTGGACCGAGGTCCTGCGGACCCTGTTCGCGGTCCATCCTGCCGATCCCGGGACGGAGGCGCGGCTCGCGCCCCTGTTGCGGGAGGACTCCCCCGGCGCAGGCCAGTTCCTGCTGGCCCAGGCGGTGGGCGACTACCTGGAGAGCGTTCCCGGGCCGCTGCTGCTCGTGCTGGAGGACGTCCACCGCGCCGACGACGCCACCTTGCAGCTGCTGCGTCATCTGACGGCGAGGCTGGCGGGCGTCCCCGTTCTGGTGGTCCTCACGCACCGGCCGACGGAGGCCGGCGACCACCTGATGGCGGCGGGAGCCGCTCTGGCCGTGCAGACGGCGGAGAACGTGACGCTCGCGGGGCTGGACGAGGACGACGTCCGCCACGTGCTGCTGGAACGCTCCGGCCTGGAGGCCGACCCGCACACGGTCCGCACGGTCGCCGAACGGACCGGCGGCAACCCGCTGTTCGTGGCCGAGACCGCCCGTCTGATGGCG
>NZ_JBFAOO010000295.1:0-6499 GCF_040675265.1 Microbispora sp. NPDC049633 | reverse complement strand
AGCACCGGCGGCCTGACCGACCTCAAACTCCTCGGCCCGGCCTGCCAGTTCCACAACCGTGACCGCTACCAGCACCCCGACCGCTACACCCGCCGCAAGGCCGGCACAGACCGCTGGGCCTTCACCTACCAGGGGCGCCGGTGAGAGACGTGTCATGAGCCCCGAACGAGCGGCCTGCTGCAAACCGTGAACCTTCTTGGCTTCTCGCCCGACTGTGCAGGGTGACGGGAGGACGAGATGACCGATGAGCTGCTGGTGATCCGCGCTCAGCTGGGCGAGCGTGGAGCGCTGGCCGAACTGCTGGCTCGATGGCGGATGCCGGTGTGGACGTACGCGCGGCGCATGCTGGACGCCGACCGGGCCGACGACGTGAGCCAGGAGATCTGGCTGGCGGTGGTCCGCGGCCTGCCCCGGCTCAGGGAACCCTGCCGGTTCGCGCCGTGGCTGTTCACGATCGCCCGGCGGTCGGTCATCGACCGGCTGCGTGACGAGTACGCCCAGGCCGAGGAGGCCACGGGATTCGGCGACATCGCGGGCGAAGGGATCGCCGAAGATCCGGCTGAGGCCATGGTGAACCGTGCCGCGCTGGTGAACGTGCTGTCGGCTCTGCCGGTGCTGGAACGAGAGATCCTCGTCCTGTTCTACCTGGAGGACCTGCCGGTCGAGGAATGTGCGTACATCTGCCGGATCCCGGCCGGAACGGTCAAGTCCCGGCTCAACCGCGCCCGTCGCCTGCTGCGTGAGCACCTGGAGGAGAAGGGACGTACGTCATGAACAACCAGCCGCGCCAGTCGGCGCAGGACATGATCGAGCGCCTGGCGCCTGTGCTGTCGCTCAGAACGCGGATCCGGGCGGTGACGGCGCTACTGGCCGGCGTGGCCGGCGCGGTCTTCGTGAGCACGCTGTGGTGGTCGGAGCCCGGCCCGCTTCCCGGGCGCACTCGCCTGGCGTTCGCGTTGCTCACGGTGTTCTGCCTGGCCTGGGCCGGGTACGGCGGGTGGTTGCTGACGCGCCGGGTTCCGCTGTTCGCCGCCGACCGGGTGATCGCCGCCTGGATCGGCCTGGCCGCCTCGCTGGCCACCACCGCGGTCGTGACCGTCGTGGCCGTGCAACGAGGCACGGGGGCGTGGCTCGCCCTGGCGGTCGGAGGTCTGTTCGCGGCGGTGGCCGTGGTGCTGGTGGTGCGCGCCCACCTCCGGCGGGCGGCGCTGCTGCGCCGCAGGCACGAGCTGACCGGCAGCATGAAATCTACGATGTAAAGGAGGCGGGTTGTGATCAAACAGGGGAGTAGAAGACGACGTCCCAGCCGTTCGGCCCACGTACCGTGCACCTGTGCTCGTGCGGGCCCCGCTCGATCTCGCCGACCGTGAGACCAAGTGCGGTGGCGCGCTCCCTGGCGCGCTCGACGTCGGGCACCTTCACCATGACGGACGGCGCGGTCGTCGTCCGGTCGGTGCCGGCCAGTGCCAGTCGCCCCGACGGCAGGTCGAACTGCGCCCAACGGTCGCCGTCCACGAATGTCGGGGTGGTCCCCAGCAGGGCCGACCACGTCTCGACCGCCGTGCCGAGGTCCGTGCACGGCACGACGGGTGCCAGGGAGAGTGCCTTGTCGTCCTGGTCCACGCTGTTTCCGCCTTTCGTCAGGATGCGGCTCCGAGCACGGTAGAACACGCTGTGGATCACCGCCAGGGGGCAGGGCCGACCTGCAGCTGAGCGTCCGGCACTGACATCTCCGGCCCGTTTGCCGGGAATGCCCATGAAATGGACGTCGAGGCGGGCACGTACGCGCTGGGACCGAGGTCGGGCAGGCTCCTGGTCCTCACCGGCCGCGCCGGGCTGGGCGCCAAGGCCGGACACGACCTGACGATCGAGGTCACGCGGTGGCGGGGCGAGGCGGTGGTGACGCCGGACGACCCGGCGGGCTGCCGGGTGACAGTGGAGGCCGAGGTGGCCTCGATGCGGGTGCGCGAGGGGACGGGCGGGGTCAAGCCGCTCACCGACTCCGACCGGGTCGAGATCGAGAAGAACATGCGCGACAAGGTCCTCAAGGCGGACCAGCACCCTCTGGTCACGTTCCGGTCGACCCGGGTGGAGGGCGGTCCCGAGGCGTTCCGCGTCGAGGGCGACCTGACGATCGTGGGGGTCTCCCGGCCGGTCACGGTGGACGGCGCGTTCGCGGACGGGCGGGCGCGCGGCCGGGCGACCGTCGTGCAGTCCGAGTGGGGGATCCGCCCCTACTCCGCCCTCTTCGGCGCGCTCAAGTTGCGCGACGAGGTCGAAGTGATCTTCGACGTACGGCTGGGGGAGGGCCGGGCCTGACATGCGCGGCGCGTCGGGCACCATGGAAGCGTGACTGTGGTGCGCGACGCGGAGACCGCCGAGCGGTGGGGCATGCTGGCCGATCTCATGGCGGACGGCGAGGTGGTGGTCCTCAGCGGGGCCGGCCTGTCGACCGAGTCCGGGATTCCCGACTACCGGGGGGAGACCGGCCGCAGGCGCAGGGCCGAGCCGATGACCTACCACACGTTCGTCAGCAGCGCCGCCGCCCGCAGACGCTACTGGGCGCGCAGCCACCTGGGGTGGCGTCACATCGTGGACGCCTCGCCCAACGCCGGTCACCGTGCGGTCGCGGAGCTGCAGCGCCGCGGCCTGGTCGCCGGGATCATCACGCAGAACGTGGACGGCCTGCACCAGGCGGCGGGCGCGGACGGGGTCGTGGAGCTGCACGGCAGCCTGCACCGGGTGCGCTGCCTCGCCTGCGGGCGGCGCACCCCGCGCCACACGCTCGACCGGCGGCTGCGCGCGGCCAATCCCGGCTGGCACGCCCGCAGGGAAGTGATCAACGCGATGATCAACCCCGACGGCGACGCGGTGCTGGGCGCCGACGAGGTCGAGACGTTCCGCACGGTCGACTGCGAGGGCTGCGGGGGCGTGCTCAAGCCCGACGTGGTGTTCTTCGGCGAGAACGTGCCGCCGTCGCGGGTCGAGGAGTGTTACGCGCTCACCGAACGGGCCGGCCTGCTGCTCGTCCTGGGGTCGTCGCTGACCGTCATGTCCGGCTACCGGTTCGTACGGCACGCCGCCGCCCGGTCGATCCCCGTAGCGATCATCAATCAGGGGCCGACCCGGGGCGACGGCGAGGCGCTGATGACCTTCGACGCCCCCCTCGGCCCGGCCCTCACCACGCTCGTGCGGGAGCTGGCCTAGACGTGCACGTGCGCCGGGTCGTCCGGGTGGTGATGCGGGTGCTGCGCGGCGCCCACCCGGTGCTCGTGGCCCGGCAGCGGCACCCGGTAGAGGCAGGTGTCGCAGTTCATCCGGATGTCGCCGCGCAGCGCCTCGTCGTAGCGTTCCAGCACCAGGCCGGCCAGGGCGGGCGCGGGCCCGATGACGCCGGCGCAGCGCACCTCTACCTCGGGGTGCGCCGTGGCCCACTCACGCGCCTGGGCGGCGGTGCGCTCCGGCAGCACTCCGCTGAACAGGAAGTACGGCAGGACGACGATCCGGCGGGCGCCGAGCAGCCGGGCCCGCTCCAGCGCGGCCGCGACGCCGGGATCGGCGAGGCTGATGAACGCGGGCTCGACACCACCCAGGCCGCGTCCCTCCCACAGCAGCCGGGCGACCTTGACGTGCTCGGCGTTCGCGTCCGGGTCCGAGGAGCCGCGGCCGACGAGCACCACGGTCGTCTCCGCACGCTCGGACGGGTCGAGCACGGCGTCCAGCCGCTCGTCCAGCAGGCCGAGCAGTGTGGGGTGCGGCCCGAGCGGTCTGCCGTACGCGTAGCCGAGACCGGGGTGGCGCAGCGCCTCCCGGCGGAGCGCGGCGGGCACGTCGCCCTTGGCGTGCCCGGCCGCGACCAGCACGAGCGGGACCACGCCGAGTCGGGTGTGCCCGGCGCCGGTGAGCGCGGCGACCGCCTCGCGCAGAGGCGGGCGGGACAGCTCGATGAACCCGCCGGCGACCGGGACGGGGGCGCGGGCGGCCACCTCCTCGATCAGCAGGTGGAAGTCGCGAACACCGGCCGCGTCGCGCGTGCCGTGACCGACGAGGAGCAGCGCCGGCGAGCCGGTCATAGGGGATCCTCCCAATACAGAAGTGCGTTGACGGCGGCGGCGGCGACAGCCGAGCCGCCTTTCTCACCGCGGTTGCTGACCGCGGGCAGTCCCGACGCGCGCAGGGCCGCCTTGCTCTCGGCCGCTCCGACGAAGCCGACCGGCAGGCCGACGACGAGCGCGGGGCGTACGCCGAGGCGCAGGATCTCCTCCAGCGCGGTGGGGGCGTTGCCGACGGCCCACACCGCCCCCGGGCCCACCTCGTCGTAGGCGAGGCGGACGGCGGCGGCGCTGCGGGTCAGGCCGTCCCCGGCGACGGCCCGGCGGACGTGGCAGACGGGGGTGACGGCGGTGACGCCCGCGGCGACCATCTCGACGTCGGTGACGACGGGGGCACCGGCGCGCAGGGCGGCGGCGGCCCGCCGAAGGTCCTCCTCGGCCGAGACGACCAGGTCGCTGAGGTAGTCGAGGTCGGCGCTCGCGTGGATCACCCGCTCGGTCACGGCCCGGGTCAGCGGCGGCAGCCCGGAGGTGTCCACGCGCGAGCGCAGGATGTCGTACGACCGGGCTTCGATCGGGTGCACCCTTCTCAACCCGGCACCTCCGCCACGGCGTCGACGGGGCACACTTCGGCGCACTCGCCACAGCGCGTGCACCGGGAGCCGAGCACGATCAGCGCGCCGGCCGGCCCGGGCCGGATGGCGTGCTCGGGACAGGTCAGCAGACAGGCGCCGCAACCGGCGCATGCGCCGGTGACTACGTAGGAGAGGGCTGCCACGCGTACCCCCTCGGTGTCACGAAGCGGCCCGCCACGGCCCGGCTGGACGTGGCGCCGACGATCACGAGGCTGCGCATCGTCACGGCGGACACGTCGAGCCCGCCGAGCGTGGTCAGCGCGACGCTCTCGCCGGGGCGGCTCGCGTCGGTCACCACGCCGGCCGGGGTGTCCGGGCCGCGCCGCTCGCCGAGGATCTCCAGCGCCCGGGGAAGCTGCCAGTCGCGGCCGCGCGAGCGGGGGTTGTAAAAGGCGACCACGAGGTCGGCGGCGGACGCCGCGCGCACCCGCCGCTCGATCGCCTCCCACGGCGTGTGCAGGTCCGACAGGCTGATCGCGCAGTGGTCGTGCCCGAGCGGCGCGCCGAGCAGCGCGCCGGCGGCGAGCATGGCCGTCACCCCCGGCACGCCGACGACGTCGAAGGTGTCGTCGGCGAACTCCAGCGCGGGCGCGGCCATCGCGTAGACGCCCGCGTCGCCGCTGCCGACCAGCGCGACCGCGTGCCCCTCGCGGGCCAGCCGTACGGCGGTGCGGGCACGTTCCTCCTCCGCGCCGAGGCCTGAGGCGATCACCCGGGTGCCGGGGCGCAGCAGGTCACGGATCTGGTCGACGTACTGGTCCAGGCCGACGAGGTGGCCGCAGCGGCGCACCTCGGCCACGGCGCGCGGGGTCATCAGGTCGCGGGCGCCGGGGCCGAGTCCGACGATCGCCAGCCTGCCGCGGGGGCGCAGCCGGGCGACGGCGGCGGTCGCCATCGCCGACCTGCGTTTGGGCACGACCAGGTCGCCGCCGTCGGCCAGCGCGGCGGCCTCGGCCACGCTGGGGGTGCCGACCGCCCGGCGGACGACCTCGCTGGGATGCGGCACCGTCACCCCGGCGAGCCGTTCGGCGGGGTGGGTGACGAGCGGCACGCCGAGTGCGCGGGCGGCCGCCACGATGCCGGCCTCGTCCGCTTTCACGTCGGCGGTGGCCAGGCGTACGACCGACCGGGGCGACAGCCCGGCCTCGGCCAGCGCGTCGCGGATCAGCGCGAGGACCTCCTCGGCGGCGACGCCCCGGCTCGCGCCGACGCCGACGACGAGGCTCGGCGGCCGGACGACGACGGCCGGTCGCGGCGGGTCCACGACCCGATCGGTCACCACGACGCACGGGGGGCGTGGCGTGGCCGACGGGGTGACGGGCAGCGGCGGCAGCGGCCAGGTGGCGTCGGCGGTGAGCGTCACCTCCTCGCCGCCGGGCAGACCGCCGGACAGGCTGTCGAGCATGGCCCGGGTCACGGCCGCGACGTCGCCCTCGACCGGCAGGCCGAGCGTGTCGAGCGCGCCGGTGCCGGTGGCGTCGGTCGCGGTGGTGACGACCGGCATGGCACCCAGCGCGGAGGCGACCTCGTGCGCGAGCCCGTTGGCGCCGCCGCCGTGGCCGCCGGTCAGGGCGACCGCGAAGCGGCCCGCCTCGTCGACGCACACCACTCCGGGGTCGTCGCGCTTGTCGCCCAGCAGCGGCGCGAGCAGCCGCACGGCCGCGCCGACCGCGAGGAAGCACACGACGCGGTCGCACTCGCGCCAGGCCCGCGCCAGGTCGGCCACGGGGTACCACCGGGTGTCCGGCCAGGCCTGCTCCAGCAGGCCGGCGGCCGTCCGGCCCGCCTTCGTCGCGGTGACCAGTCCGGTAA
>NZ_JBFAOO010000294.1:0-6613 GCF_040675265.1 Microbispora sp. NPDC049633 | reverse complement strand
GCGGGTTCGTGCAGGCGGGCGGCGGGCCGCCCGGCCTGGTGCGCTTCCGCCTGTTTCCGCCACCCGCGGGCGCCCGCGCGGATCGCCGCCGGGCCGGCGGCGTCGTTGTCGAGAAAACCGGCCGCGGTCCCGTCGGTCCACACGTGACCCAGCAGCGTGCCGGCGGTGTCGTACAGCGCGGCGCGGCGCACCGGCCCGGCCGGGACGCCGGGGTAGGTCCCAGAGTCGGACACCTGGGCAGGGGCGAGCGCGGTGTCCGTCCACCGATCATGCGGCGTGTGATCTGCCACGTTCGCCTCCTACCTGTAGCCCTCGGCGGCATCGCCGTACGGGTCCGGCGTCCAGCCGGCCGGTTTCTCCCAATCGTCGGGGACGAGCTCCAACTCCATGAACCAGACGTCGTCCTCCATGTAACGCTCGTCGCGCCCCTTGTATACAGCGTGCACGACGTACCGGGAGTTCCTGCGGATTAGGATCTCCCGCTCGTCCTCTCCGAACCGGCTGATCGGCATGACGTTCATCGCGCCGTACCCGTCCGGGACGCGGATCATGAGGTAGACGTCGCCGGCGAAAGCGGCGTTCGCGCCGACGCTGGTCGACATGAAACCAGGCTCGGAGAACACCCGGCCGACGAGCGCCTTCATTGTCTCAGGCCGGCGCACGTCCGCGCCGAGGGATTGCGCATATCGGGAGCCGACGCCGCGGTGCGCGATGAACGCCTGGGGCGCCCGGGCCTTGCGGAATGCGGCGTCAGAGCCCTGGAGGATCTGCTCGTAGTGGGCTCGCTGCCTGGGGTCGCTCGGGAGGTTGCCGCGCAGCCCGTTGTTGACCATCTGGTAGCGGGGGCCGGTGTAGTCGCGGACCGCCTGCCGTTCGGCGTCGGTGAGGTCCGGGATGGGCATGCGGTCGCGCGCCCACTGGAGGCCGTCGGCGTTGGTGCGGTGGCGGAGGGCTTGGCGCATGCCGGGGGCCTGCGCGCGGAGGCGGGCTTGCCGTTCGGCCTCCTGGCGCGCGCGGGCGGCCGCCTCTTCGGCTTCGCGGCGCGCGCGTTCCTCGGCCTTACGGCGGGCCTTGGCCGCCGCCTCCTCGGCCGCCTGCTGCTGCGCGGCCAGGTCGTCACGGCGTACGGGCGTGGCGTCGTCGAGTGAGAGCTGCCCGCGCGCGGGCGCGCCCGGACGAGCCGGTTCGGGTACGGCCGCCGCGCCCGGGCGGGGTGCGGGGCCGCCGTCCAAGGTGGGCTGCACGGGCGGTTCGAGGTCGGCGACGGGGCCGCCGGACGGTCCGCCGGGCTTCGGCAGGTTGCCGGCGCCGATCTGCTCCCTGTACGGCAGGCGCTTGAGCTTGGGGTTGGCCTTCAGGTGGGCGCGGAGCTCGGCCTGCGCCGCCCTCACCTTACGGTTGGCTTCCTTCTTGGCCTCGTCGGTGAGCGCGCCCTCGGCCTGCTCCTTCGCGGCGCGGATCTTCCGCTCCAGCGCGCGCTGCTTCTGCCTCGCCTTGTCGCCCTCGGGGTCGGCCGTGTTCTTCGGGATCCGGGTGATGCCCGCCTGGTAGGCGCTGACGGAGTGGCGGCAGTTGGGGTGCTGGAAGCCGTCGGCGCGGGCCTGGTCGAGCGTGGCCACGACGTCGACGGTGACCATGACGCCGTCCTTCGTGGCGTGCTCGACCTCGACTTTGCCGGTCGGCCCGTTGATGGCGAGGATCTTGCCCTCGTACGGGCGGCAGAGCTTGCACTCCTGCGGGGCGTTGCTGACGATGACGAGGTCCATGCCGATCGACTTGAGCCGGTCGGTCTGGCCCTGGATGGCGGCGCGCTGGATGTTGGTTCGGCCGATCATCTCGACGTAGCTGGAGAGCCGCCAGACGCGCCCGGCGCGGTCGGTGAACGACGTGATGCCCTTGTCGATCAGCCGCTGCCACGCCGCCTGTGACGCCTCACGCCTCGTGAACGCGCCGGTCGCGACCCGTGCGGCGGTGCCGGCCTGGACGGCGCGGTAGGCGTCGAGCGGCGCTCTCAGGATGTTGCTGTCGACTCGGCCGAGGTCGCGGTGTAGCGCGGTCGCGATGTTCTCGACGACGGCCGCGTTGGGCAGCTGCTCGCGTGTGGCCGTGCGCGCAGCCTGGCCTATGCCGGAGCGCGGGAACCAGGACTCGGGGAGGTCGGCGAGCGCCGCGCCCTGGCCGTGGCGGTAGGCGTCGGCGACCGCGCGGCGGATGACCTCGGTGCGTGCGGCCTGCACCGCGGCGAGGATCGCCTGCGCGCTCCTCCTCAGCGCCTGGACGGCCTCCAGCTTCGCCTCCTGGTAGGGAGACGGCAGCGGGATGTCCTGGCGGAGGCGCTGGGCGACCGTCTTGATGAGGGCGGTCTCGACCTCGCGGTAGAGGTCGGCGATCGTGCTGGTGATCTGGTCGACGAGGTCGGGGTCGACGGCCACGGCCACCTCCCGGCCACTGAACACCCGAAACCTAGGCCAGCGCCGGTCCTGGCTCGGTACCGTCACCGGCATGGCCCGTGACATGACCCATGGTGGCCGCAGGTCCGGCCGTCCTCCCGGCAAGCGGAAGCCGTACGCCTGGGAGCGGGGACTGGTGAAGTCCAGCAAGCCCGACGCCGAGCAGCCCGCGAGATGCAAGGCGTGCCGGGCGGAGACGACTAAGGGAAAGCTCCGGTACGGCTACTGCGCGGATTGCTGGAGCAGCGACCAGTCTCACTGATCGCTCTCCTCTAGCTCTCCGGCGGGCCGTCCTGCTCGTCGTCGGCCGGCGGCTCGACGCCCTCTCCCTGGTCGCCGAACGCGCCCGGCGGCCGGAGGGCGAACGGATCCGGCACCACGGCGCCGATGTTGTTCTCCTCCTTGATCCGCTCGACCTCGTCGGCGACCTGCGTCTCGTCCCAGTCCGGGTGCAGCAGGTGGACGCGGGTCTCGATGCTCGCGGACTGGGCTTGGGCGAGGAGGTTCGCGGTCTCGGCAAGCGTGCGGGTGTCTTCGGAGACGCCGTCGCCGAACACGACGTTCGGCCGTTCTACCTCGACGCCGGAGCCGAGCTTGTTGTCGAGCATGAGCCACGTCTCGACGATGTCCTCCAGCTCCGGCCGTTGGTAGGTGATCATTCGGTCCCGGGTGATCAGCGAGCGGCGTTCCTTCGCGGCGACCTCCGTGGCCGTCATGGCGGTCTCGCCCTGCATGCCGAACGTCTGCGCGGAGAATCCGACGGTGCGGAGGATGACCTGGACGATGGCCATGGCGGACTGCTCGTGCTCGGCCACGCGGATCGCGAACTGCTGCGGGGTGATCTCCATGCGCTCGCCGGAGGTGAGCGCTTCGAGCGCCTCGTACACCTCGCGGTCCGCCTCGAAGCTGGCGCCCTGCCCAGGGCCGTTGCTCTGGAGGTATGAGGAGGGGACGATCAGCCGGGCCTTCGCGAGGCGGATGTCCCGCATCCAGCTCGTGTAGACCTCGTCGAGGCTGTCGAAGAGGTGCTCGACGCCCTCGAACAGGGAGCGGCCGAGGTTGGCGCCGGCGGGGAAGCGGCGCCACCGCCTTGTGGGCCGCCTGCATGGGAGGTAGCCCGCGGTGAGCTTCTTGATCCCCGTCGGCACGACTGGCTGCAGACCCTTCGTCGCCTCGTGCGAGGTGAGCTGGATTTGCTTACCGAGGTCGCCCCGGGTGCCCTTGTACAAGCCGTTCAGGATGTGACCGGGCTCGTGCCGCTCCAGGTGGACGAGCCGCTCCTGCCCATCCTCCTCGAGGACTCGCCAGAACGTCACCGCCCTGAGCTTCCCCCACGTCCAGTCGGGGACAGCGGCGTCGGCGTGCACGGCGTCGATCCACGGCCGGTCGGCGATGGCCTTGTCCCAGCAGATTCTGAGGTAGGAGCCGCCGAGCGCGCCGCCGACTTCGGAGCCGTCGAGGAGGGTGGCGTGGAGGCCTGCGTCGATCAGCTCGTTGATGCGGTCCTGCGTGCCCGTGTCGGTCACGGTGATCGACGGGGGCTCGCTGTAGAGGAGGTCGGCGGCGGTGGTCGCGAGGTCGGCCGGCAGCGGGATGTGGAGCTTCGTGCGCTTCTCGCCGGCCGGGGTGGGTGCTCCCCAGAAGAACCGGGCGACGCCGCCGACGATGCCGCCCCGGTACGTGCTCGGCCGGTTGGCCGGTCGGGCGTGGTCGCCGCGGGTGTCGCCGTACAGGGCGGCGAGGGCGTCGGGGTCGCCCTCGTACCAGGTGGACCAGACGTTGTATTGGTCGTGGATGGGTGTGAGGGGTTTGGGCGGCCAGGTGCCGCCGCTCGGCAGCGGCATGGGATTTCCCCTTCATGTGGCGTCTGACCTGCGGTTCTACCTTTTTCGCGGGCCATTCTGGGAGAATTGGAGCGTTAAGTTCGTTCGAATTGAAAGGGGGTGAAGAATGGCTGCCGCGAGAATTAAAATGCGCGGTCGGAAGCGGGGCGACGTGTACGTCTACGACGAATACCGGGTCTGGCGTCCGCACCGTCGGGCTGACTGGCTGACCCTGTTCAACGGCGATGACGTGGTCCTGCACTGCCGCTGCTCGGAGATCGACGATGTCGAGCTCCTCAGGTAGTGGAGCGGGGGGCCTCGGTCGGCGCCGTGGTGGTGTTGGCCGAGGCCAACCCGGAGCGATCAGGCCGGGTCCTCGTCGATCGGCGTGGCGTAGAGCGTCCACTCGTCGTAGCCGTGGCCCTGGTCGCCGTGGCTGCTCCACTCGACGACCTTGTAGCGGCGGCCGTGGATCACGACCTGCTCGTCGCGTTGTCCTCGGCCGGGGGCGTCGTCTCGCCTTCGGCTCTCTGGAGAACCAGACCGCCATCGCCTGCGAACGCGGCGATCTTCTCGCGGACCGCCTTGATCTCCATGTGGTAAGCCCACGTGCAGTGGTCGTTGGAGTCCATGGAGTCGAGGACGGCACGGACCTCATCGGCGCTCAGTGTCAGATCGGACATGAAGAGGATCTCCAGGGGGGTGAAGGATAGCCCGGGAGAATGTGTCTTCCCGCAAGCTATTCGGCGGTGTGACGATCACGCCGCCACGAGAGGTAGTTGCGTCCGTACACCGCGCCGTACGCCAGCGCGGACACGATGAAGCCCCACTGCCGGGTGGCGATGGCGTACGCGATCCACAGGGCCTGTGCGCCGAGGCCGATGGCCCAGCCGATCGCGCGCCGCTTCCCCGCGTAGTACAGACCGAGCACGCCGACGGCCATCAGGAGCCAGGACCAGTACGCGCTCATGCTGCCTCCATGACGGGCTTGACGAGCCGGTGCTGCCACACCGCCCGCGTCGTGAACACCGCGTACCGCGCCGCGTCGATCGAATGGTCGTCCGCCTTCACGGGCACGTCCTCGCCGTCCTCGGCCTTCTCGTCGTCCCACACGTAGCCGGGCAACTCCTCGATCAGCCCGGCGCACGACCGATGCACGAACAGCCGGCCGGTCGCGAACAGGCTCGCGACGGTGCGGATGCCGTCGAGCACGTCGTTGTCGCCGAGCGTGCTCGTGATGCCGTCGGCGTGGAGCTGGACGCGGAACGATTTCGCCGACGGGTCGACGATCACGAACCGCGGACGCTCGTCGCCGAGCCAGGCCCGTAGCCGCGCGGAGTACTCGGCGTCGGTGAGGGCCCGGTGCTCGCGCTTGCTGTCGTACCTGAACTCCCGGGTGAGGTACAGCCGGCCGTCGACGCCCAGTCCGAGCAGCAGCCCGGCGAACGGGTTGCTCGTGCCGTAGTCGACCCCGAGGGCGATCACGTCGGCCATCTGCGGGAGCACGTCGACGATGTGCATGGTCTCGTCGAACATGTCGAACACGGCGCCCTCGGCCTGCACCCAGTGGCCGAGGATGAACCTGCGGTACCACAGGCCGACGTACGTGCTTTTCAGCGTGGCCACGTAGTCGGCGGGGAGGTGCGGGTTGTCGTCGAGGACGAAGTGCCAGGACCTCAGCGCGGTCTCGGCGGGGCGGAGCATGTACTGCTTGCGGAGCCAGTGCGCCGGGTTGTCCGGGTTTGTGGTCGCGAAGATCTTCGCGCCGGGGACGGAGCAGCGGGCGTTGAGCTGGTCGAAGAACGCCCGCGGGATCGTGGTCGCCTCGTCGACGTACGCGCCGGCCCCCGTCATGCCGCGGACCTTCGGCTCGGCCTTGGCGTCGTTCGCGCCGAGGATGTGCACGGTCCGCCCGAGGATCGTGGCGGTCGCGGCGCCGGGGTTGTAGTGCACCTGGCGGGCCAGCGCGCCGAACAGGTCGGGGTTGGTCAGCGGGCCGAAGGCGTTGCGCGCGATGCTGTCGCGGGTCCGGCCGACCATGACGAGCTCCCCGCCGCGGGGCGGGTCCGCGACGAACATGAGCCAGCGGAGCAGGGAGGCGACGGTCTTGCCTGAGCGGACGGAGCCTTCCCACAGGTTGATCCGTGACTGGGCCTCGACGATGGAGCGGATCTGCTTGGGCGACAGCACGCGGGTGACGGCGTCAAGATCCATCGTCGGGGCCGAGTTGGTCGTAGGCGGCCTGGAGGCCGGCGGCGAGGGCGCCGAGCATGGAGCGGGCCTCGTCGGCGCCGTTGTCGGCGTCGAAGCGCTCGTAGGCCATGTGCTTGTCGGACATGA
>NZ_JBFAOO010000293.1:0-6615 GCF_040675265.1 Microbispora sp. NPDC049633 | reverse complement strand
AGCGGAGCGGGCGGGAGGGAGGACCGCAGCGAAGGCCCAGCGAAGCGGGCTTCGCGAGGACCGGACCTTCCGGCCGGCGCAGTGACCAACCCCCACCCGGGTCACCGTCACTCACCCTCACCACACCCGGATCCGTCACCGAGCCTCAGCACGCCCAGATCACCTTCACCCTCACGACAGTCCCCACTCGATCCCTGGTCCCACGTCTCGCAGCTGCCCTGTGTCTCTCACGGCCAGGCCCCCACGTCCCCAAGTCCCAGCGCCCCCACGTCCCAGGTTCTGCGCCCCACAGCGCATGAACACGCCGCGACAGGGCCGCGCGGATTGGCGCTCACATCGGCGGTCACGCGGCCTACTGCCTTGTGAAAGGGCGGGTGTGGGTTCCCGTACGCTGAGGGTCGTGGAATATCGAGCCGTCGAGCAAGCGATCATGGCACGGGGAGTGGAGTGGGATTTCAGCCCCACTCTTGACCGGATCACCGCGTTGATGGAGATCCTCGGCGATCCCCAGAACTCGTACAAGGTCGTTCACATCGCGGGCACCAACGGGAAGACGAGTACCGCGCGGATGGTCGAGGCTCTCCTGCGCGAGCGTAACCTGCGGGTGGGCCGCTATACGAGCCCTCATCTGCAGTCGATGCGCGAGCGCATCGTGATCGACGGCGAGCCCTTGTCGGAGGAGCGGTTCGCCGAGGTGTACGAGGACATCGCCCCCTACCTGGAGATGATCGACGCCAAGGTGGGCAGGCTGAGCTTCTTCGAGGTGCTGACGGGGATGGCGTACGCGGCGTTCGCGGACGCTCCTGTGGACGTCGCGGTGATCGAGACCGGTATGGGCGGCACCTGGGACGCGACGAACGTCGCGGACGGGACTGTCGCGGTCGTCACGCCTGTTTCGCTCGACCACACCGACTACTTGGGACCGGACGTCGCGACCATCGCCGGTGAGAAGGCCGGAATCATCAAGCCCAAGGCGACGGCCGTGCTGGCGCAGCAGCCGCTGCCCGCCGCCGAGGTGCTGATGCGGCGGGCGGCGGAGGTCGGCGCGGTGGTGGCCCGCGAGGGGCTGGAGTTCGGCGTGCTGCATCGCGAGCTGGCCATGGGCGGCCAGATGCTCCAGCTCAAGGGCTTGAAGGGTGTGTACGAGGAGGTGTTCCTGCCGTTGTACGGCGCGCACCAGGCGAGCAACGCGGCCGGCGCCCTGGCCGCGGTGGAGGCGCTGACGGCCGGTGACGACCCGCTGGGGGAGGAAGTCGTACGGCAGGGGTTCGCCCAGGTGAAGAGCCCTGGGCGGCTGGAGGTCGTGCGGCGTGGCCCGACCGTCCTGGTCGACGCGGCGCACAATCCCGCGGGCATGGAGGCGACGGTCGAGGCCATTACCGAGGCGTTCGGGTTCACCCGGCTCGTCGCGGTGGTGGCCGTGATGGCGGACAAGGACGTGGACACGATTCTGGACCTGCTGGAACCGGTGGCCGAGGAGATCGTGGTCACCTGTAACTCCTCTTCGCGGTCGCTGAGCCCGGACGACCTGGCGGCCCGTGCGGAGGCGGTCTTCGGCTCGGATCGCGTCCATGTGGAGGACCGGCTCGACGACGCCATCGACACCGGCGTCGCGCTGGCGGACCAGGGTGACGAGTTCGGCTCCGGCGTCCTCATCACCGGCTCGGTCGTGACGGCGGGAGACGCGCGCATCCTCCTCAAGGTCGCGAAATGAGCAGCGGCGTGTTCGAGGTCACCCCGGGTATGCGCCGGCTCTGCGCGAGCGTCCTCGGGATGCAGGCGATCGTCGTGGCGCTCATCAGTCCGGTCGCGATCACCATCAACCATGTGTCCGCCCCGCTCGCGCTGACCGTCGGGCTCGGGCTCGCCGTCCTGTGCGTGGTGGTCGTCGGCATGCTGAAACGCCCTTCCGCGTACATCGCGGGCACTGTGCTTGAGGTCCTGACAATCGCCACAGGATTCCTCGTCCCGGTCATGTTCTTCCTCGGGGTGATCTTCGCTGCCCTGTGGATAACTGCCATCTTCGTCGCTCGCCGTGTCGAAGGGACGACGAAGCGCTAAAGTCGGCAACCATGGCCGTCCCTCCCGTACCGCAGGCTCGGACCGCCGCGCCGGTCCGTGCCGTGCGCGTCCCTCTGCTGGTCGACGTCGTCATCGGGCTGCTCACCCTGGTGGCCCTTCCTCTGGCGCTCGTCGCCATCCCGAACACGATCTCCGTCGTGGCGGCGCTGCTGCCGCCGGGCGTGTCGCAGGTCGACATGATCCGCGCGCACGGCCTGGCGTTGCCCGCCATGCTGGTGACCGTGCCGCTCGCCGCGGTCGCGGTGCGCAGGTTCCGCGCGGCGCCGATCCTCGTGGCGGGGCTCACGCTGCTCGCGCTCGCCGACGTCGCCGGGGGGTACACCGACACCGTCGCGCTGGTCGGCGTGCTGCGCGTGCTCCACGGGGTCGGCGCGGGCATGCTCGTGCCGGCCACCCTGGTCGCGGTCGCCGAGCGTTCCCGGCGCCGGGTGCTGCTGCCGATCTGGGCGGGCGCGCTCGCCGCCTCGTTGCTGACGGCCCAGGCGCTCGCCCTGTGGGCGATCCGCGACGTGACCTCGTGGCAGGTCACCCTCCAGCCGTACCCGCTGCTCACCGGAGTGGCGCTGGCCCTCGCCGCGGCGTACCTGGTGCTCTGGATGATCTCCGGTGACGGCGGGACGCGGGCCGAGGGGGAGATCCTGCCCGCGAACCGGCCGACGTCGGCCGAGCGCGGGCGGCTCGCGCTGGCCATCGTGCCGGCGGCGGCCATCGCGGTGCTGGGCGTCGGGATCACCTTCGACTGGCCGCCGCGCCTGGTCGTCGCCGCCGCGGCGCTCGCCGTCGTGGCGATGCTGGGCCTCGCGGCGCTCGGCACGTTCGAGGGGCAGGGCGGCCGTACGCTCGCGTTCGTCAACGTCGCGGTCGGGCTGGTGGTGCTGCCGACGGCCGCGCAGATGACCTACATCGAGCTCGGCGGCCCACTGGGCGGTCCCGGCCTCAAGGGCCTGTGGGTGCCGTTCCTGGTGGCCGCGCTGGCCGCGCTCGCGGCCGCCGTCCTCGCAGGCCGGGCGCCGGATGCGTTCACGGACCGGATGACGGCCCTCGGTCTCGCGGCCGTCGTCGCGGGACTATGCGCGACCTGGCTGCTGGTGCCGGCGCCGTCCGGCACGCCGCTGGTGGTGCCGTTCGTGCTGCTGGCCGCGGGATCGGCGGTCGCGCTGGTCGGCGCGTTCCGCACGGCGGGTCTGGGCTCGGCGATGCTGGGCCTGTCGCTGTGCTTCCCGGCCGTGCTCGCGGGCTTCCTGCTCGGCACCGGCATCCAGGTGAACCGGCTGCGTGACGCCGCCGAGACCGCGCGAGGCAACGGGAACGCCCTGGTCGAGGGGTTCATCGACGCGCTGCACATGTGGGCGCAGATCGGCGGGTTCGTCGTGGTCGGGGTGATCGTGCTCTCCGCCGTCCTGACCCGGAGGGCCGCCGCCGCGCCGGGGAACGGCCAGGTGGTGATCCCCGCGCCGACGCCGTCCCCGGAGGAGGACGACGGCGCCCGTGGGGACGACAGGGCCGCCCGCTGAACGCCGGCCGACCTCGCCGGCCGGCCCCGTCGCGCCGGCGACACCCGGCCTCGCCCGATCGGAGCGGCGTTCGCGGACCGGTAAGCTGCCGTTGCGTACGGAGTTCCCCAGCCGGAGCTCCAGATGCTTGACGGGTGCGCCCGCGACCTGCACGGGTCACCGTACGGCGAGCACGACGCCACGTGAGCCTCAGCAACGACCTTAGGAGAACAGACCGTGTCCGAGCGTACGCTTGTCCTGATCAAGCCCGACGGGGTCCGTCGCGGTCTCATCGGGGACGTCATCGGCCGCATCGAGCGCAAGGGCCTCAAGATCGTGGCGATGGACCTGCGCACGCTCGACGCCGAGACGGCCAAGGCCCACTACGCCGAGCACTCCGAGCGCCCGTTCTTCGGCGAACTGGTGGAGTTCATCACCGGCGGCCCGCTGGTCGCGCTGGTGCTCGAGGGCCCCCGGGCGGTCGAGGCGTTCCGCGCCCTGGCCGGCCTGACCGACCCGGTGAAGTCCGCGCCCGGCACCATCCGCGGCGACCACGCCCTGGAGATCGGCGAGAACGTCGTCCACGGCTCCGATTCGCCGGAGTCCGCCGCCCGGGAAATCAAGATTTTCTTTCCGGACCGTTTCTAGTCCTTGCCCCACGAGAGGCCCCGGTTTAAACCGGGGCCTCTCGTGTTTTTCCAGGTGGTGACCGAGCTTAGGCGGGGGGACGCCGGTTTTTCCGGGGGCTTGAGAGCGCGATGTGCCCAGTGATGAGCACGTGCCGTTACGATTCGAATGCGATGCGTCATCCCGCACACCCGCTGAACCCGGTAACCGCTAACCACCTGAAGGAAGGCTTCCTTCCGCATGGGCAGCAAGCTGACATTCCTGGGCCGTGACATGGCTGTCGACCTTGGCACGGCGAACACTCTCGTCTACGTCCGAGGGCGCGGCATCGTCCTGAACGAGCCGTCCGTCGTCGCCATCAACGTCACGACTGGAAAGATCGTGGCAGTTGGAATAGAAGCGAAGCGGATGATCGGGCGGACGCCCGGAAACATCGTCGCGATCCGTCCCCTGAGGGACGGTGTCATCGCGGATTTCGATGTGACCGAGCGGATGCTGCGGTACTTCATCCAGAAGATTCACAAACGCCGCCACTTCGTGCGCCCGCGCATCATCGTGGCCGTGCCGAGTGGCATCACCGCGGTGGAGCAACGCGCGGTGAAGGAAGCGGGCTATCAGGCAGGGGCCCGTCGCGTGTACATCATCGAGGAACCGATGGCGGCCGCGATCGGCGCCGGCCTGCCGGTCCACGAGCCGACCGGGAACATGGTCGTCGACATCGGCGGCGGCACCACCGAGGTGGCCATCATCTCGATGGGCGGCATCGTGACCAGCCAGTCGATCCGCGTCGGGGGCGACGAACTCGACCAGGCGGTCATCGCCTTCGCGAAGAAGGAGTACTCCTTGATGCTCGGGGAGCGCACGGCGGAGGAGGTCAAGATCGCCGTCGGGTCCGCGTGCGTCACGGGGGAGGACTTCCACGCCGAGGTGCGCGGCCGCGATCTGGTCAGCGGCCTGCCGAAGACGGTCGTCATCAGCGCCGAGGAGATCCGCCAGTCGATCGCCGAGCCGGTCAACGCGGTCGTGGACGCGGTGAAGTCCACGCTGGACAAGTGCCCGCCGGAGCTCTCCGGCGACCTCATGGACCGGGGCATCGCCGTGACCGGTGGCGGCGCCCTGCTGCGCGGCATGGTCGACCGGTTGCGCGAGGAGACCGGCATGCCGGTCCATCTGGCCGAGAACGCGCTCGACTCGGTCGCGCTCGGCTCCGGGCGATGCGTGGAGGACTTTGAAGCCCTCCAGCAGGTGCTCGTGCCGGAGCCCCGCAACTAAGGAGCGTCATGAGAGACACCCGCCGCGCCCGTCTGATTCTCGGACTCCTCCTCGCCGTGGCGCTGATCCTCATCACCGTGGATCACCGGGCCGGGAACGACCACGTCCTCGGCCCGGTGCGCGACGCCGTGGGCGCCGTGTTCGGGAAGGCCGAACGCGTCGGCGCCGCCGTGACCCGCCCGATCACCGGATTCGTCGGCATGCTGCGGGACGCGCCCTCGGCCCGGCGCGTCATCACCGACCTGCGCAAGGAGAACGCGCAGCTGCGGGACGAGGTGTCGGCGCAGCGGCTCGACCGGGCGCGGGCCGAGAAACTGGACCGCATGCTCGGGCTGGCGGGGTTCGGCCGCTACCGCGTCGTCGGGGCCCAGGTCGTCGCGCGGCGTACGGTGGCGGGTTTCGAGGACACGGTCGAGATCGACGCCGGCACCGGCGACGGGATCCGGCCCGACATGACGGTGCTGAGCGACGTGGGGCTGGTCGGCCGCGTCGTCCAGGCGGGCCCGGTCAGCTCGACGGTGGCCCTGCTGACCGACCCTGCCCTTTCGGCGGGGGCGCGGCTGGAGGGCGGCAACGAGCTCGGCGTCGTGAGCGGCCTCGGCGAGGCGGGCGGAGGCGGCAACCTCGTCAGGTTCCGCCTGCTCGACTCCACCGTGCCGATCGGCGTGGGCCGCCGGATCGTCTCGTTCGGTTCGCAGCAGAGCAGGCCGTACGTGCCGGGCGTGCCGATCGGCGTGGTCGAGCGGGTGGACAACACGCCGGGTGAGGTCACCCGGACGGCGTACGCGCGGCCCTTCACCGACTTCTCCGCGCTGGACGTCGTCGGCGTGGTGGTCGCGGCGCCGAAGCGTGATCCGCGCGACGCGGTGCTGCCGCCGAAGCCGCAGCCGCCGAAGCCGGCGCGTGAGGACCGGCAGCGGCGCGGCGACGACGGCCGCGGGCAGGGGCGCGCGTCGCTGGAGGCCGAGTGGGGGCTCGGCGACCGGGGCCGCGGCACGGGCGAGGGCCGGCCCGAGGCGGCGCAGGAGCGGCGCGGCCGGCACGGTACGCAGGCCGTGGACGGGGCGGCGCAGGAGCCGCCCGTGCAGGAGCCGCGCGCGGGGCGGGAGACCGACTCCGCCGGGACGGCGCCTCGGCGCGC
>NZ_JBFAOO010000292.1:0-6648 GCF_040675265.1 Microbispora sp. NPDC049633 | reverse complement strand
CGACGGCACCGTGGAAGACGACGGCACCCGGGCGGACGACGGCCGCGGCGGGAGGAACTGAACGATGGCCCGCAACCTCGTCGCCGCGCTGCTGCTCTTCGTCGCTCTGGTGCTGCAGGTCAGCGTGGTGAACCGGCTGCTGTTCTCGTGGGCGCCGGACCTGGTGCTCCTGACGGTCGCCGCACTCGCCACCAGGCGCGGAGCCGTACCCGGCGCGGTGATCGGCTTCTGCGGAGGGCTCGCCTACGACCTGCTGCCGCCCTCCAACCACACACTGGGCCAGTACGCGCTGGTCCTGTGCTTCCTGGGCTACGCGGCGGGCCGTGTGGGAGAGCGCCTGCCGCTGCCCGCGGTGGCGGCGTGCGCCGTGATCGCGCCCGGCATGGTGGCCGGTCTGGGCGCGCTGCTCGGCGCCCCGGGGATCACGTGGCCGGTGCTGGCCGCGGCCTGGCCCCGGGCCGCGATCTGCAATCTCGTGGCCGCTCCGCTGGTGCTCCGGGCGGTCAAGGTCATGCACGGCGGCCACCGGAGGCGCGCGGGCGGTGGCGAGCTCGTGCCGAGCTGGAGACGGGGGACGGCATGACACGTTTGCGGGGGCGCCTGCTCGTCCTGCAGGTGCTGGTCATCGCCATGATCGTGGTGCTCGTCGTCCGGCTGTGGCAGGTCCAGGTGGTACAGGGGTCGCGGTTCGTCACGGTCGCGACGGAGACGCGCACCCGCGAGGTGCGGGTCCCCGCCCTGCGGGGGGCGATCCTCGACTCCGCCGGCCGCCCGCTCGTGCGTAACCGCACGACGCTGGTGGTCTCCGTGGACCGCGGCCGGCTGGAGCGGATGCGGGACGGCGGCGACGCGGTGCTCCGTCGCCTGTCCGCCGTGCTGAAGGTGCCGCTGTCGAAGCTGAAGCAGGAGATCCGGGCCTGCGGGCCCGGCGTCAGCCGTCCGTGCTGGCCCGGCTCGCCGTACACGCCGATCCCGGTGGCCAACAACGTCAACCCGCGGGCGGCGCTGCAGATCCTGGAACGCCAGGAGGACTTCCCGGGCGTCACGGCCGACATCCAGGCGATTCGCGACTATCCGAACGGCAAGGACGCCGCCCAGCTCCTCGGCTATCTGCAGCCGGTGACACAGAGCGAGCTGGAGAAGCGGGAGGGTCTCAAGGCCAACTACTCGGGTGTCGACCTCACCGGCCGCGACGGGCTGGAGCGGACCTACGACTCGGCCCTGCGCGGCGCACCTGGCCTGCGCAACGTGCAGGTCGACCGGATGGGCAAGGTCATCACGGTCAACCAGCAGTCCAACCCGGTTCCCGGCGACATCCTGGTGACCAGCATCGACGCCAACGTGCAGCGCATCGTCGAGAAGTCGCTCGACCAGGCCATGCAGGAAGTGCCGAACTCGGACGGCGCCGCCGGCGTGGTGCTCGACGTGAAGACCGGCCGCGTGGTCGCGATGGCCAGCCGGCCGACGTACGACCCCAGGGTCTGGACGGGCGGCATCGCGGAGAAGGACTACCGTCGGCTGTTGTCGGACAAGTCGGGCAAGCCGCTGGTGTCGCGGGCGATCGCCGGCGAGTACGCCCCGGGCTCCACGTTCAAGATCAGCTCGGTGTCGGCGATGGTCGCGGATGGTCAGCCGCTGCACGGCACCTACCAGTGCCCGGGCGCCTACACCGTCGAGGGCCGGGCGTACCCCAACGCGGGCGGCATGAGCCTCGGCGCGATCTCGCTGCACGAGGCGCTGGTCAAGTCGTGCGACACCGTGTTCTACCGGGCCGGGTACGAGGAGTGGCTGCGCGACGGCGGCAAGACGCCCAAGTCCAAGGTCAAGGAGCCGATGCCGAACATGGCGAAGGCCTACGGCTTCGGCCGCCGTACGGGCGTCGACCTGCCGGGCGAGTCCGCCGGACGCATCCCCACCCGGGGGTGGAAGCGCGACCTGTGGAGCTCGACGAAGGACGAGATGTGCAAGCGGGCCAAGACCGGCTACCCGGAGATGAAGGACCAGAGCCGGGCCTCGTTCGCCAAGCGGCTGGCCCACGAGAACTGCGTGGAGGGCGCGATCTTCCACGCCTACGAGGCGGTCAACCTCTCGATCGGCCAGGGTGACGTGCTCGTCACCCCCCTCCAGCTCGCCCGGGCGTACGCGGCGCTGCTGGGCGACGGCAACGTGCGCAGCCCGCGGATCGGCTGGGCGCTGATGCGTCCGGACGGCACGCTGAAGCAGGAGATCCCGGTCCCGGTCGAGGCACACCTGCCGATCAACGACGAGACGCGCGAGTACATCCGCAAGGCGCTCAGCGAGGTGCCCTCGGACGGCACGGCGGCGGGCGCGTTCCGCGGCTTCCCGTTCAACGTCGTCAAGATCGGCGGCAAGACCGGTACGGCGGAGGTCTACGGCAAGGAGGACACGTCGTGGTTCGCGTCCTTCGCGCCCGCGGACAATCCGCGGCTGGTCACCGTGGTCATGGTCGCGCAGGGCGGCTTCGGCGCCTCGACCGCCGCGCCCGCCGTGCGGCGCATCTGGGAGGGCATCTTCGGCCTGGGCAAGGGGGACAACGGCAAGCCGGTCAAGCCGGCGCTTCCGGACGGCAAACCGGTGACGCGGCTGCCGGCCATCAGCCGCGACAACACGCAGTGAGGCGGGCCTGCCATGACTGAGGCCATCGGAATACGGCGGAGGTCGTTCGCGAGCCGGGTCGTCGGGCGGGGATCGGTCGTCTGGCGGATGGACTGGCTCCTGTTCGGGGCGGTGGTCGCGCTCAGCGCGGTCGGCACGCTCCTGGTGTGGTCGGCCACCCGCACCTGGTCGTCGATCGAGCCGACGGGCATGGCCAAGAAGCACGTGCTCAACCTGCTCATCGGTCTGGCTCTCTACAGCGCGGTCGCGGTGACCGACTACCGCTGGCTGCGCACGTACGCGCCGGTCCTGTACGGCATCGCCGTCCTCGGGCTGATCCTGGTCATCAGCCCGATGGGGTCGACGATCAACGGCCACCACTCGTGGATCCTGCTGGGCGGGGGCTTCGCCCTGCAGCCGGCCGAGCTGATGAAGCCGGCGCTGGTGGTGATGCTGGCGCGGCTGCTGGCCCCGACGTCGGAGAAGGGGAAGAAGACCAAGGACCGGCCGAGAGCCGCCGGTCTCGCGCTGTCCCTCGCGGCGGCGGGCGCCGCGGCGGCGCTGGTCATGCTGCAGCCCGACCTCGGCACCACCATGGTGCTGATGGCGACGACCGGCGCGATCATCGTCTTCTCCGGGATACGCAAGCGCTGGGTCGTGGCCGGGGTGCTGCTCACGGGGCTCGCCGCGGTGGCGGTGTGGTCGCTGGGGCTGCTCAAGCCGTACCAGGTGGCCCGGTTCACCGCGCTCATCGACCCGTCCAGCGACCCGCGCGGCGTGGGATACAACAGCACGCAGGCGCTGGTGGCGATCGGGTCGGGCGAGGTGTTCGGCAAGGGCCTGTTCCACGGCGGTCAGACCACGGGACGGTTCGTGCCCGAGCAGCACACCGACTTCATCTTCACCGTCGCGGGCGAGGAACTCGGCTTCGTCGGGTCGGTCACCGTGGTCGCCCTGCTCGGCGTGGTGCTGCTGCGCGGCGCGCGGATCGCCCGGATGTGCGGCGACCGGTTCAGCGCGCTCGTCTCGGCCGGCATCGTCGCGTGGCTGGCCTTCCAGACGCTCGTCAACGTCGGCATGACGATCGGCATCATGCCGATCACCGGCGTGCCGCTGCCGTTCGTCTCCTACGGCGGCACCGCGACGTTCGCGAACATGACGGCGATCGCCATCCTGCAGGCGATCCATCTGAGATCGCGACCGGTCTGAGGTTCGCCGTGCTCTCCGTGTTCCCCGTGTTCTCGCGGTCCCGCATGAGAGCCGTCCGCAGGGTGCCGGATCCCGGCTCTCACTGGTGCAGGCACCATGCGGCGAACATCATGGGAACGGAACAGGTTCGGGGGCTGAACGAACCCTTACGGAGGAACGGTGACTCCGGACGACGAGGCGCGGGAACGCCAGCGCGCCCTTGACCTGCTGCGCACGGCCTTCCCCGACTACCGGATCGTGTACGGCGGCGGGAGGTGGGCCGCCGCGGCCGCGGGCGACCCGCCGACGGTGTGGTTCGCCGAGACGCCGGCGAGCCTGTGCGGCCAGCTCTTCACGGCCCAGCTGCGCAGCGGCGGCACCATGATTCCTCTCCGCTCGATGGAGAGGGACTCGCAGTGCGCGAGGTGACCGGTTCGTGACACGTACGGCGTTAACGTGCGGGTGTCACCACTGGGAGAGCCGATGACGACACCCTCACGCGGCGGGGACCGGTCCGCCATCCAGATCGCCGGCGGCATCCGCGAGCGCACTCTCGCCGCTCTCCGGGAGCCGCCGACGACCGCGGTCTTCCATCAGATCGCCGACGAGATCCACCTGTGCTGCCCGCGGCTGGCCCGTTTCAAGTGCCTGCGTCTGGCGTACGGGTGGACGGTGGAGGAGGCGATCGAGCGCTTCCACGCGATGTGCGACCGCGAGCAGATCAAACGCAGGGGGCTGAGCGAGCGGTCCTGGCGGGAGTGGGAGGCCGGGGCGCGGCCCGACCGCGACTACACCGACCTGCTGTGCCGCCTGTTCGAGACGGGCCCGGTGCAGCTCGGGTTCGCCAAGGACTACACGCCGCCGGAGATGCGCGATCCCGGGACCTGGCGGCGGCGTACCGCGCCCGACCTGATCAGCGCCGCCGCCCGGGAGGCGAGCGAGCACGCCGAGCGGGCGGAGACGAGCGAGATCGGCGACAGCGCGCTGGAACGGCTGCGCACGCAGGTGATATGGCTGTCCCGCCGGTACGTCTGGGAGGCGCCGCTGCCGCTGTTCGTGGAGATGCGGGCGCTGCAGGAGCAGACCCGCCGGGCGCTGGAGCGGCGCGTCCACCCGGCCCAGGCCGGCGAGCTGTTCTTCCTGGCCGGGACGCTGTGCGGGCTGATGGCCAACGCGAGCATGGACATGGGCCGCCGGGTGCCCGCCGACGATCTCGCCCGCGCGGCGTGGACGTACGGCAGGATCGCCGGGCACCGGTCCCTCATGGGCTGGGCCCGCGGCATGCAGGCGTCGGTCGCGCTGTGGGACCGGCGGTACGAGGACGCGGCGGGCTACGCCGAGGACGGCCTCGCCCACCTGCACCAGGGCCAGGGCGGCGCGCGGCTGCACATGCTGCGGGCGCGGGCGGGTGCGATGCTCGGCCGGGTCCGCGAGGCGGAGGACGACCTGCTCAAGGCGGCGGACGCCCGCGAGGCGGGCACCGGGGACGAGCTGCACGACGGGTTCGCCGGGGAGTTCGCCTTCCGGCCCGCCAAGCACGCCTACTACACGGCGGTCACGCACCTGCACCTCGGGCAGGCGGGCCGGGCGATCGAGCAGGCCCGCGCCGCGCTCGGCCTGTACGCGCGGGAGGACCGCCAGAACAGGTCGTACGGCTGCGAGGCGATGGCCGGGGCGCACCTGGCCGTCGCCCACCTGATGGAGGACGATCCCGGCGGAGCCGAGCAGGCCCTGACGCCGCTGCTGGCCCTGCCGCCGGAGCGCAGGATCGACAGCCTGGCCGAGACACTCCAGGCCACCAGGCCGATGGTGCGGGGAGAGCTCGCCGGGCGGCTGGAGGCGTTCTGCGCGACCGGCCTGCCCCAGTCGGCCGCCCGGGCGCTGCCCGAGGCTCCCTCCGAGGCACCGGGCGGCGAGGGGGATCCGCGATGAACGAACGGAGCGAGTGGAGCGAGCGAATCGATTGCGACTCCGAGCCGCCAGGCGAGGAGGAGGCATGAGTGTCTCCACCGTCGCCGGCACCCCGCCCGCGCTCGCGGAGGCGTGCCGACAGGCCGGGCTCAGCGCCGACGGGGCACGGTTGCTGCGCAGTTTCGCCAACGTGGTCTACCACCTGCCGGGCGAGGGGGTCGTCGTCCGCCTGGCGGAGGCCGGCACCCCCGGCAAGTACGACAGGCTGGCCACCTCGCTCAAGGTCACGCGCTGGCTGCACGAGCAGGGCTTCCCCGTCACGCTGCCGCTCGACGTGCGCCAGCCGCTGGCCGTCGAGGGCTGCCTGGCGACCTTCTGGCACTACGAGGACGGCGCGGACGACGGCGACCCGGTCCCGCTCGGCCTGCTGCTGAGGTGGCTGCACTCCCTGCCGCCGGTCCCGTTCGCGCTGCCGACCTACGATCCCTTCGGCCGCGTACGGCGGGCCGTACGGGCCAGCCTCGTGCTGGACGGCGAGGAGCGGGAGTGGCTGCTGGACCGGTGCGCGGCGCTGGAGGAGGCGTACTACGAGCGGGTCGAGTTCGCCCTGCCGTACGGGCTGGTCCACGGGGACGCGCACCGGGGGAACCTGATCCGCACCGCGGACCGGATCCTGCTGTGCGACTGGGACTCGGCCAGCGCCGGGCCGCGCGAGGTCGACCTGGTGCCCACCCTGCAGGGTGCCCGGTTCGGCCTGTCCGACGCCCAGCGGGACGGTTTCGCCCGAGCGTACGGATGCGACGTCAGGGACTGGCCGGGTTATCCGGTGCTGCGCGACATCCGGGAGCTCCAGACGCTGACGGCCGTGCTGCGCATCGGGCACCGCGACGACCGCGCGCACGCGGAGCTGCGCCACCGCCTGGCCTCGCTGCG
>NZ_JBFAOO010000291.1:0-6674 GCF_040675265.1 Microbispora sp. NPDC049633 | reverse complement strand
CGTCCCCGTCGGGGACCACCCGGGGCCCGTCCACCCGGTCGCACCCCGCCTCCTGCAGGAGGGAGGCCAGCAGCGGCCCGGAGCGGTCCTCGTAGACGCCCGCCGACGCCCTGTTGGAGACGGTCACCACCAACGCGCGCACGCCTTACTCCTGTCCGGAACGGGTCCAGTGGCCCGTCTTGCCGCCCGTCTTCTCCTCCACCCGCACATCGGTGATCACCGCCGCCGGGTCGACCGCCTTGACCATGTCCACCAGGGCGAGCGCCGCGACGGTGACGGCCGTGAGCGCCTCCATCTCGACGCCCGTCCTGTCGGCCGTACGGACCCGGGCGGTGATCTCCACCCCCTCGTCCACGACGGCCAGGTCGACCTTCACCCCGGTCAGCGCGATCGGATGACACAGCGGCACGAGATCGGGGGTGCGCTTGGCGCCCATGATCCCGGCGATCCGCGCCACGCCGAGCGCGTCGCCCTTCGGCACGTCCCCCGCGCGCAGCACGGCCACCGCCTCGGGCGACAGCAGCACCCTGCCGGTGGCGACGGAGGTACGGGCGCTCACGTCCTTCTCGGAGACGTCCACCATCCGGGCGGCGCCCGACTCGTCCACGTGAGTCAGCTTCATAGCGGTATCACCTCCACCTCGGTGCCCTCGGGCAGCGAGGTCACGTCCTCGGGCACCACGATCAGCGCGTTCGCCCCGGCCAGCGCCGCGAGCTGGTGCGAGCCCTGCCTCGTCACCGGCGCGACGGTCTCGCCGGACAGCACGGCCCGCAGGTACGACCGCTTACCGGCCGGGGACCGCAGCGGCGCGGTGACGGTCGCGCGTACGGTCGCGGGCGGCCCGGCCGGGAGGCCCTGCATCACCCGCAGGGCCGGCTTCACGAAGAGGACGAACGACACGAACGACGAGACCGGGTTGCCCGGCAGCGTGAAGATCGGCACCTGGTCAGGCCCCACGACGCCGAAGCCCTGCGGCATGCCCGGCTGCATGGCGACCTTCTCGAAGGTCACCGTGCCCAGCGGCGACAGGGCCTCCTTGACCGGCTCGTACGCCCCCATCGAGACGCCGCCGCTGGTGATCACGGCGTCGGCCCGCACGAGTTGGGCGTCCAGGGTGTCCAGGAACTCCTTGGGGTCGTCGGTCACCGAACCGGCCCGGAACCCCTCCGCCCCCGCCTCGCGCACGGCCGCGGCCAGCATGAAGCTGTTGGACTCCCAGATCCGGCCGGCGCCCAGCGGGGTGCCGGGCTCGGCGAGCTCGGCACCCGTGGACAGCACGACGACCCTCGGCCGGGGCCGCACCCGCACCCGGCGGCGGCCGACCCCGGCGAGGATCCCGATCTGCGCGGGCCCGATCCTGGTGCCCTCGCGGAGCACCACGTCGCCCGCCCGGACGTCCTCGCCCGCCCGCCGGATCGCGTTGCCGAGCGGGGCCGGCCTGTCGATCCGTACGCGGGCGGTGCCGCCGTCGGTCCACTCGACCGGGACGACGGCGTCGGCGCCGGCCGGCATGGGCGCGCCGGTCATGATGCGGGTGACCAGGCCGGGCCCGAGGGCGTTGAGCCCGCCGTCACCGGCCGCCACGTCCCCGATCACGGGCAGCGTGACGGGCGCGGCGGCCACGTCCTCGGCCCGTACGGCGTAGCCGTCCATCGCCGAGTTGTCGAAGGGCGGCAGCGGGACGGGCGAGGCGACGTCCTCGGCCAGCACGGCGCCGAGGGCGGCGTCGATCTCGACCTCGAGCGGCGCGAGCGGACGCACCGCCGCGAGGATGTCGGCGAGATGGCGGTCGACGGGCTTCATCGGCTCACTGTCCGGACTTGTCGAGGAACTCCCGCAGCCACGGCAGGAACTCGGGGGCGAGGTCGTCCCGGTTCGCGGCGAACTGCACCACGGTCTGCAGATACTCCAGCTTGTTGCCGGTGTCGTAGCGCCGGCCGCGGAACAGCACGCCGTGCACCGGACCGCCCTCCTCCGGGCCCGCCGAGGCCAGCGTACGCAGGGCGTCGGTGAGCTGGATCTCGCCGCCGCGCCCGGGCGGGGTCCGCTCCAGCACGCCGAACACGGCCGGGTCGATCACGTAACGGCCGATGATGGCCCAGTTCGAGGGCGCCTCGTCGGCCGGGGGCTTCTCCACGAGGTCGGTGACGCGGACGACGTCGTCCTCGGCGGTCGGCTCGATGGCGGCGGCGCCGTACAGGGAGACGTGCTCGCGCGGCACCTCCATCAGCGCCACGACGCTGCCGCCGTAGGTCGCGCGCACCTCGATCATGCGCTTGAGCAGCGCGTCGCGCGGGTCGATGAGGTCGTCGCCGAGCAGACAGGCGAACGGCTCGTGGCCGACGTGCTGCTTGGCGCACAGGACGGCGTGACCGAGGCCCTTGGGCTCCCCCTGCCGCACGTAGTGCATGGTGGCGAGGTCGACGGGCTCTTTCACCTGGTTGAGCCGCTCTTCGTCGCCCTTGGCGCGAAGAGCGTCCTCAAGCTCGTACGCTACGTCGAAGTGGTCCTCGATCGAGCGCTTGTTGCGGCCGGTCACCATGAGGACGTCCAGCAGCCCGGCGGAGACGGCCTCCTCCACCACGTACTGGATGGCCGGCTTGTCGACGATGGGCAACATCTCCTTGGGGGTCGCCTTCGTCGCGGGAAGGAAGCGGGTGCCGAGACCCGCGGCGGGCACGACGGCTTTGGTCACGGGATCGAAGTCAGCCATGAGTAGACACTAACGGAGCGGTCTTTGGACAAGATGAACCTGCGTCGGCGCATCCTGCGCGACCGGTCGGAACTCGATGCGGAGACGCTGCGCGAGTCGTCGGCGTCCATCCGGGAGTTACTCCTCGACCAGCCGTGGGTGCAGATGGCGGGCCTGGTGGCCTGCTACTGGTCGACCGGCACCGAGCCGTCCACGCAGGGGCTGATCCTGGCCCTGTGGAAGCACGGCGCCACGGTGATCCTGCCGGTCCAGCGCCCGGACGGCGATCTCGACTGGGCGGTCTACGACGGTCCCGACTCGCTGGCGCCCGGCCCCAATGGGATCATGGAGCCCGTGGACGTCCGGCGCGGCGTCGACACGATCCGCACCGCCGCGCTGGTCATCGCGCCGGCCCTGGCGGTGGACCGGGTCACCGGCGTACGGCTCGGCCGCGGCGGCGGGTTCTACGACCGCGCGCTCGCCCGCGTCGGGCCGAACGTGCCGACGGTGGCACTCCTGCACGAAGGCGAGCTGATGGAGGGGGTGCCGGCCGAGCCGCACGACCAGCGCGTACGCTTCGCCGCCCTCCCGAGTGGAATCGCCCGTTTGGTACAGATGTGACAAGATTGACGTAACGGACGGCGAAGGGAGCGGGTGGGTCTGAACGTCTGGCTGCTCCTGTCCGCCGTCGTCGTCATCGCGGCCATCGCGTCCGTACGGATCGCGCATCGCACCGGCCTTCCCACGCTGCTCCTCTATCTCGGCCTCGGACTGCTGCTCGGTGAGGGCGGCATCGTCGGCATCAACTTCGACAACGCCCAGACGGCCCAGCAACTCGGCATGATCGCGCTCGCCGTGATCCTCGCCGAGGGTGGTCTCACCACCAACTGGAACCAC
This sequence comes from Microbispora sp. NPDC049633, assembly GCF_040675265.1. Taxonomy (NCBI): domain Bacteria; kingdom Bacillati; phylum Actinomycetota; class Actinomycetes; order Streptosporangiales; family Streptosporangiaceae; genus Microbispora; species Microbispora sp. NPDC049633. The sequence goes on along the minus strand of NZ_JBFAOO010000291.1, from coordinate 3,085 downwards.
GTACGAGACGCCGTGCCGACGGCGCTCGTGCTCGCCACGGCCGGGATCGCGGTCAGCGTCGTCGTGCTCGCGGCGGGCGTCGCCGTCCTGCTCGGCATGGAGTGGCGGATGGCGCTGCTGCTCGGCGCGTTCCTGGCGTCGACCGACGCGGCGGCCGTGTTCTCCGTGCTGAGGCGGCTGCCGCTGCCGCCCCGGCTCGCCGGGATCCTGGAGGCCGAGTCGGGCTTCAACGACGCCCCGACCGTCATCCTCGTGATCATGCTGAGCGCGGGCTCGTCGCTGACCCTCTCGCTGCCGCACGTCCTGCTGGACACCACCGTCGAACTGGTCATCGGCGCGGCCGTCGGTCTCGCCGTGGGCCCGGCGGGGGTGTACGCACTGCGCCGGGTCGCCCTGCCCGCCTCCGGCCTCTACCCGATCGCGGTGCTGGCGCTCGCGTTCGTCACCTACAGCGGGGCGACTCTGCTGCACGGCAGCGGGTTCCTCGCGGTCTACCTGACGACGCTGGTCCTGGGCAACGCCAAGCTCCCCCACCGCGCCGCCACGCGCGGCTTCGCGGAGGGCGCGGCCTGGCTCGCCCAGATCGGGCTGTTCGTGATGCTCGGCATGCTGGTCGACCCGCGCGAGCTGCCGGGCGTGCTCGTCCCGGCCCTGCTGTCGGGCCTGCTGCTGGTCCTGCTCGCCCGGCCGGCGTCCGTGCTGGTGTCCGCGGCGGTCGCGCGGCTCCTGCGCCTCGGCGCCCTGTCGTGGCGCGAGCAGGTGTTCCTGTCGTGGGCCGGGCTGCGCGGCGCGGTGCCCATCGTGCTGGCCGCGATCCCCTGGGCCGCCGGCCTGCCGGGGGCGAAGGGCCTGTTCAACGACGTCTTCATCATCGTCGTCGTGTTCACGATCCTGCAGGGGCCCACGCTGCCGTACCTCGCCCGGGTGCTCGGCCTGGCGGCGGAGGGCGAGGCGCGCGACCTCGACGTCGAGGCCGCGCCGCTGGAGGAGTTGAACGCCGACCTGCTGCAGGTCCGCATCCCGTCCGGCTCGCTCATGCACGGCGTGGAGATCTTCGAGCTCCGGCTGCCCGCGAACACGATGGTCACGCTCGTCGTACGGAACGGGCAGTCGTTCGTGCCCACGCAGACGACCCGGCTGCTGGCGGGCGACCAGCTTCTCGTGGTCACCACGGCCGCCCAGCGGGAGACGGTCGAACGCCGCCTGCGCGCCGTGAGCCGACGCGGCAAGCTCGCCGGTTGGTACGGCGAACGCGGCAACTGAGCAGGGCCGTCGAACGGGCCGCGGGCGAAAGGGACACCCCGGGGCAATAAACATGGCTGGAGTGGCGTTTGCGCTTGTTGATTGCGTACGATTAGCAATCGACCCGGTCGAGTGCCAGTCTCAGGAGGAGCGAGTGCCTACCTACCAGTACGCCTGTACCGCTTGCGGTGAGCAGCTGGAGGCCGTCCAGAAGTTCTCTGACGACCCGCTCACGGAGTGCCCGGCCTGCCAGGGCAAGCTGCGCAAGGTCTTCTCCGCCGTTGGCATCGTGTTCAAGGGCTCGGGCTTCTACCGGACCGACAGCCGTTCGTCGAGCTCGTCGACGACCACGTCCACCACGTCGTCGGCCTCGAAGGCGTCCGGCGACTCGGGCAAGAAGGAGCCGGCGACCTCCACGAGCTCGTCGAGCACCTCTTCGTCTTCGTCGAGCACCTCCTCGTCGAGCACGTCGTCGTCCGGCTCGACCGCCGCCGCCTGAGGTTATCCACAGGGGCCGGCGGGACGCGCCGGGTGCGCGGCGGCGTTCGCTAGTGTCGGCCCATGGTCAATCGCGCAGACATCGGGGTCATCGGCGGTTCGGGGTTCTACTCGCTGCTGGAGGACGCCGAAGAGATCGACGTGACGACGCCGTACGGCCCGCCGAGTGACTCGCTCACCGTGGGCCGCATCGGCGAGCGGACCGTCGCGTTCGTCCCCAGGCACGGCCGCGGCCACACTTTTCCTCCCCACCGCATCCCCTATCGGGCGAACATGTGGGCTCTGCGGTCCCTCGGCGTCCGCCAGGTGCTCGCGCCCAGCGCGGTCGGGTCCCTGCGCCCGGAGATCGGCCCGGGCGCCCTCGTGATCCCCGACCAGCTCGTAGACCGCACCCAGGGCCGCGAGCAGACCTACTACGACACGGGCGGCGCCGTCCACGTGTCGTTCTCCGACCCGTACTGCCCCTCGGGCCGGGCGGCCGCCGTCGCCACGGCGCACGAGACGGGCTGGGACACGGTCGACGGCGGCACCCTGGTCGTGGTCCAGGGGCCCCGCTTCTCCACCCGGGCCGAGTCGAAGTGGTTCTCGGGCGCGGGATGGTCGATCATCGGCATGACCGGGCACCCCGAGGCCGTCCTCGCCCGCGAGCTCGCCCTCTGCTACACGACGCTCGCCCTCGTGACCGACCACGACGCCGGCGTGGAGGCCGGTGAGGGGGTCACCCACGAGGAGGTCCTGGCCTTCTTCGCCGCCAACGTCGAGCGGATGCGCGCTCTGGTCGCCCAGGTCGTCGAGGCCCTGCCGGAGGAGCGCGCCTGCCCCTGCGGCAGCGCGCTCGACGGCGTCAAGCTGCCGATCGAGCTTCCCTGAGACCATCGATGCGTGCCACGATCCGGCGACCGTCGGCCCATCGGCTCCTTCTGATCGCGCACGGCCGACGACGTGAGGCCGCTCGCGGAACAGCCGGAGCCCGTTTCGGGGTGGTGCGGCCATGCGCGGCGTGAGGCGCCTGGCGGCGCGGCGTCGCCGTCCGATCGCCGCCGTCCTCGCCGGTCTGGCGGTGGCCTGCGTGCTGCTGGCCGTCCGGGCCCCGGACGGGGTGGAGGTCCTCGCCGCCGCCCGGGACCTCCCCGGAGGCCGGCTGACCCCCTCCGACGTCATGGTCGTACGGCTGCCGCCCGACGCGGTGCCCGCCGGGACGTTCGTGCCCGGCACGCCGGTGACGGGCCGCGTGGTCGCCGGCGCGCTGCGCCGGGGTGAGCCGCTCACCGACGCGCGCCTGCTCGGCCCCGGTCTGTTGCGCCAGGCCCAGGCCGGGCCGGCGCCCGCCGGGCAGGGGGTCGTG
>NZ_JBFAOO010000290.1:0-6684 GCF_040675265.1 Microbispora sp. NPDC049633 | reverse complement strand
CGACCGGCGACCGGTCGCCGGTCGCGCCCTGCGCGGAGGCCGGGGAGGCCGGGGAGGCCGGGGGGCGGGGTGCGCCGCGCCGGGCGTAGGCCTCCTCAAGCGCGGCCAGCGCCGTGGGCATGTCAGATCACTCCCTCTTCGGCCAGGGCCTTGAGCTCGTCGTCGGAGTAGCCGAGCAGGCCGCCGTAGATCTCGGCGTTGTGCTCGCCGAGGCCGGGCGCCGGGCGGTCGAGCCCCGCCTCCGAAGCGGAGAAGCGGATCGGCACGCCGGTCCCGTACAGGTCCCCCTGGCGGCCGTGACTCGGATGCTCCAGCGGCACGACCTCCTCGCGATCCAGCACGAGCGGGTCGCGCACGGCGTCGCCGGGCTCGCGCACCTCGGCCGCGGGGACCCCGTGCCGGGCGAGCAGATCGAGGATCACGGCGAGCGGGCGGTCCCCCGCCCACGAGGCCACCAGCTCGTGCAGCTCTGCGGCGTTGGCCACGCGCGCGTCCCGCGTGGCGTAGCGCGGGTCCGCGGCCAGATCGTCGCGTCCCATCGCCGTGAACAGGCCGCGGGCGAACGCGTCGGTGGGGCCGCACAGCGCGAACCAGCCGTCCGCGGCGGGGAACGTTCCGAACGGCGCCAGCCTGGGCACGGTCGTCCCCGTGCGCATGGGCAGGCCCAGCTTCTCGTAGGCGTCGAACGGCTCGCACGCGACCAGCGAGGTCAGCGCGCCCAGCATGGACACGTCCACGTGCTGGCCCTGGCCGGTCGCGTCGGCCCGCAGGACCGCGGCGAGCGTGCCGATCACCGCGTACAGCGGCGCGACCAGGTCGCCCACCGGCAGCCCGAAGCGGACCGGCGGTTCGCCGGGCGCGCCCGCGGTCATCATCACGCCGCTGAGCGCCTGGACGATCGTGTCCATCGCCTTGCCCGAGCCGGGACCGCCCTGAGCGCCGAAGCCGCTGATCGACGTGCAGACGATGCGCGGGTTGATCGCGGCGGCCCAGTCGTGACCGATGCCGAGCCGCGCCGTGACGCCGGCGCTGTAGTTGTCGATCATGATGTCCGCCTCCCTGACCAGACCGGCCAGGATGTCGCGGGCCTTGGGGTGCTTGAGGTTGAGCGTGACGCTCTGCTTGTTGCGGCCCCGCAGGAGCATCGACACGGACATGTCGTCGTCCCCGTGGCGCGCCAGCGTCAGCCCGTCCGCACCGAGATAGGGGGCGTTGTTGCGGGAGCTGTCGCCGCCGGTCAGCGGGTTCTCCACCTTGATCACGCGGGCGCCGAGCCCGGCCAGCAGCAGGGTCGCGTACGGTCCGGACAGTGCGGTGGTCAGATCGATCACCGTGCGGCCGGCGAGCGGACGGTCAGGCACGCAGCACCACCTCGTTTCCCTCCCAGTGGAACTCCGTCTTCAGACCCGCCTGCCGGGTGATGTGCTCGATGTACGACACGACCCGCCGCCCCTCCTCGTCGTCGCCGAGCGGCACCGGACGGCCCGCGTCGTCGATCCAGCAGGGCACGATGCCTGCCGAGACGAGGCCGTCCCGGTCGAACCGGCAGACCGCGATCGCGGTGTTCCGGCTCTCGGGGTGGAAGGGGTAGTACGGCATGCCGGGGTCGGGCGCGAAGCCGTACAGCTCGACTCTGCGGCGCGCCCACTCGGCCCGTTCGCCCGCGTCGCCCGTGGTGGGCGTCAACGCGTGGGTGACGGTCACGAAGTTGCCCAGGCCGTGGTAGATCGGCCTGCCACGGTACATCTCGACGCCGCGCATGATGTGGGCGTGGTGGGCGAACACGGCGTGCGCGCCGGCGTCGATCGCGGCGTGCGCCACGGGCCGCTCGTACATCGCCAGCACGGCGGGCGTGTGCCCGACGCCCTTGTGCATCGACACCGTCACGATGTCGACCTCGGCGGCCAGGGCCGCCACGTCCTCGGCCATCCGCTCCAGAGTGGCGGGGTCGGCGAAGGTGTAGACGGCGGGCGGCCCGCCGGGGCTGGCGTGGTCGAGTTCGTAATGGGTCAGCACCTTGACGTACGCGCAGCCGGGCTTGCGGCTGGTCGCCCAGGACTCGCGGGGACCGACGCAGTTGTAGCTGAGCACCCCTACCCGCAGGCCGTCGCGCTCCACGACTGCGGGACGGCGGGCCTCCTCCAGGGTCAGACCGGCGCCCGCGGTGGCCATTCCGGCCTCGGTCGCGTACTTGATCGTGTCGGCCACCCCCTGGTCGCCGACGTCGTAGACGTGGTTGCCCGCGAGCGTCACCACGTGGAAGCCGGCTTCGGCGACCGCGGAGAGCGCGGCGGGATCGGCGGGCGGGGCGGGAACGTCGGTGCTCACCTGGGCGGTGGACGTGCTGTGGGGCACCTCGATGTGGCCGATGACCACATCGCCCCGGCCCAGCGTCTCCCGGGCCGGGGCGAAGAAGGACGCGGGGTCGGGCTCGTCGACGACGAGGTCGCCGACGGCCATTACCGTGAAGCTCAAAAGGTGGACTCCTCCTCCAGCAATCGTTCATCGGGGGTCTGCGCCGCGCGCCCGAAGCGCGACAGGAAGGCTTTCAGCCGGGGCGAGGCGGGGTTGTCGAAGATCTCCTCGGGAGTGCCGGTCTCGACGATCCGACCCTTCTCCATGAAGACGCACCGATCGGCCACCTCGCGGGCGAAGCTCATCTCGTGCGTCACAATGATCATGGTCATGCCGCCGCGGGCCAGGTCGAGCACCACGCTCAGCACCTCGTCCACCAGCTCGGGGTCCAGCGCGCTGGTGGGCTCGTCGAACAGCATGATCCGCGGGTTGGTGGCCAGGGCCCTGGCGATGGCGACGCGCTGCTGCTGGCCCCCGGAGAGCATCCGGGGATGGGCGTCCGCCTTGTCGGCGAGCCCCACCCGCTCCAGCAGCCGCAACGCCTCCCGCCGCGCCTCCTCCGGCCTCCGGCCGTGGATGAGCACCTGCGCCTCGACGACGTTGCGCAGCACGGTCCAGTGCGCGAACAGGTTGAACTGCTGGAAGACCATGCCCATGCGGCCGCGCTGCGCGGCCACGCGCCGATCCGGCAGGGGGCGCAGGTGGCCTCGGTGGAACTCGTAGCCGAGCAGCTCCCCGTCGAGGTACATGGCCCCGCCGTCGATGCCCTGCAGCTGGTGGACGCAGCGGGCCAGGGTGGACTTGCCCGAGCCGGACGGGCCGATCACCGCGACGACCTCGCCCTCGTGCACGTCCAGGCTCACCCCGTCGAGCGCCACGTGGTCGCCGAACCGCTTGCGTACGTCACGGATGCGCAGGACCGGCGTGTCACTCACCGCTGCCCCTTCCCGAAGTGCTGCTCCAGACGCCGCTGGCCGAGCGACAGGACGGTGACCACCGCCAGGTACCAGGCGCAGGCGACGATCAGCAGCGGCACGACCTCGTAGGTCCTGTTGTAGATCACCTGCACCGAGTAGAGCAGGTCGGCCATCGCGATCACGCTGACCAGGGAGGTGCCCTTGAGCAGGCTGATGAACTGGCTGCCGGTGGGCGGGATGATCACCCGCATCGCCTGCGGGAGCACGACCTTGACGAAGCTCTGCCTGGCCGTGAACCCCATCGCACTGGCCGCGTCGCGCTGGCCGCCGTCCACGGACGTGATGCCGGCCCTGACGATCTCGGCCATGTACGCGGCCTCGTGCAGGGTGAGCCCGATGATGGCCGCGGTCAGCGAGCTGATCAGGGAGTTGGTCGGCCACGAGACGAAGGTCGGGCCGAACGGCACGCCCAGCGGGATCCGCGGCAGCAGATAACTGAGGTTGAACCAGAAGATCAGCTGGACCAGGGGCGGGATGCCGCGGAAGACCGCGACGTAGATGGTGCACGCCCAGGCCACCGGCCTGAAGCCACTCATCCTGCCCACTTCGAGAAGCACCCCGAGCGCGCTGCCCAGCGCCATCCCGATGACGGTGAGCAGCAGCGACATGCCCAGACCGCGCAGGATGTTCGGGTCGAACAGGTACTTGGCGACCACCGGCCATTCGAACCGCTCGTTGGTGACGACGAACCAGGCGAACTGCGCGACGAGCACGAGCAGCACGACTCCGGCCACCCAGCGCAGGGGCCGGACGCGCGGACGGGCGGCGGCGACGTCCACGGCCTGTGGGGCCACGGGTGGTGCCACGCTCATTGCGTCGCCGCGGTGTTCATCTTGGGCTCAGGCACCGCCACCTTCTGGAGCCCGTACTTGTCCATGATCTTCTTGTACTCGCCGTTCTTGAAGATCTCCTTGAACGCGTCGAACATGACCGGGCCGAGACCGCTGGACTTGGGCACGAGCATCGCCAGCTGGTCGACGCCGGCGCCCTGCTCGTCGGTCTGCGTGACGTACGTGAAGGCGTCCTTCTCCTTGGAGAGCACGTCGAGCGCGGCGCTCTCGGTCATGCCGGCCGCGTCGGCACGGCCGGACTTGGCGGCGAGGATGGTGCCGTTGGTGTCGGCGAAGCCGATGAACTCCATCGCCGGCTTGCCCTGCTTGGCGCACCATTCGGTCAGGCGCTTGGCCTGGTCCTCAACGATGCTGCCGGCGGTGCCGGCGACGCGCTTGCCGCAGAGGTCAGCCGAGCTCTTGATGGCCGAGGACCCGGCCTTGGGGATCAGGTAGGAGGTCCGGGTGACCATCCACACGAGCGCGTCGAACTGCTTCTCACGCTCGGCGCTGTCCTTGACCGGGCCGTTGAAGGCGTCGTATCGGGAGGCGAGCATGCCGGACAGCGCCGCGGGCAGGCCGCTGACGATCGAGATCTCGGTGCGGACCCCGAGCACCTTGCCGAGGGCGTCCTGCAACTCCTTGTCGATGCCCGTGACGGTCTTGCCGTCGTTGGCGACGATCCGATAGGGCGGGTGGGAATCCCCGGCAAATCGGATGACGCCCGCTTCCTTGATGCTGTCGGGCAGGGCGTCGTACAGAGCCGTCGCGCCGGCCGGCCGCTCCGTCTCACCGTCGCCTCCACCGCAGGCTGCGACACTGGCGAGGGCCAAAGCCGCCGCACCCGCGAGGATGGTCCTGGGCATTCTCATGGTGGTCCTTCCGCGACCAGTTAATGCTGCACTTCACTTTGCGGTCGTGGGGCTAAGTGTCACACCTAAGGATGCACACCTGTCAAGAGGCGGTTGTGCAGCGGAGACGTGCGGGGCGGCCGGAGCGCCGCCCCGTCGCCGGGGAGCGGTCAGGCGAGCGCGAGGATGGAGCTGGTCCGGTGATGGGCGACCAGCTCGGCCAGCTCGGGTTCGAACTCCGCGACGATCTGCTTGACGCGGAACTCGGCGAGCGGCCCGAGGGTGTCGTAGATCTCCACGAAGAGATCTCGGGCCGCGGCGCGCGGCCAGTCGGCGGGCAGCAGCTCAGCGGGCAGGTCGGGGTCGTGGTTGGGGAAGGTCCGCCAGGTGTCCATGATCCCCGTACGCGCCACCAGCGCCTCGGACGCGCCGACCACGCCCCTGCGGACGCGCTCCAGAAGTGGCGAGTGCTGCGCCACGAACTCCTCGTAGGTGCGCCGGAGCTGGTCGAAGTCCCAGGCCTCCCGGGGGGCGCGCATGCCCGGCAGATCAAGGGCCTCGGCACGGAAGATCGTCGACATGGGGATCTCCAGCTCGGCGAGCACGGCCGCCGCGCTGTCTGCGTCGGCGGTCGGCGAGACCCACAACCCGTCGTAGAGCGGGGCGAAGCCGAGCCAGCGCAGCCGGGCGCGCAGCGCGTGGCGCAGGTCGCGCTGCTCCTCGGAGATGGAGAACGCCGCCATCACCCACGTCCCGTCCCACGCGCCCTGCTCCAGGCCGAAGGACATGATCCGCTGCCGCCCTTCCAGCATCACGGCGGCGGCCCGATCCGTCAGGCGATAGTAGGTGCGCCGCCCGGCCTTGGACGACTCCAGCAGGTCCCGCTTGGTCAGGCGGCTGAGCGCGGCCCGGGCCGCCACGGCGGAGACGCCGAACTCCTCGGTCAGCCGCACCAGGGCCGCGGACGGCAGCTGCTCGGGCCGGCCGATCCAGTAGTCCCCGAGAAGCGTCGTGATCAGGTGCTGCGGAGGTGCGCCCACCTGGAAGCGCGGGAAATCGAGGTCCTCTGCCTCGGACCTTTCACCATCATTCACAACAGGAGTATATGGACAACGCTTGAACGTGCGCTCGTTATCAAGATGTCATGCTTTTGAGCGACATGAAGCCGCCCGGAACGGATCTCCGCCGTGGCGGCCGCGGCGGGCGAAAAAGATCACGGGACACGACGCAGGTCGCCTCCGGCGAGGAGATTCAGCCGCTCGCGGTCCGTCGTCTCGTCGAAGCTCGTGTGCCGTCGAGTCGCCGGCGACTCCAGGGCGGACACCTGCGCGAAGGTGTGGTGCGCGGCCAGCCCGGCGAGCTCCGGGTCGAACTCGGCGAGGATCTCGCGGAACCGCCGCTCCGCCGGCTCCCCGAGCGAGTCGTAGATCCGCACGCACAGCCGCCTGGCCTCGTCGCGCGGCCAGCCGGCGGGGAGCAACTCGGCCGGAAGATCGGGGTCGAGCGCGGGGAACACCCGCCAATCGGTCATGATCGCGGTTCTCAGCCGCAGCGCCGCGGCGGGGCGCGGGACGGACACCGCCAGCCGCTCGGCGACCGGCCGGTGGGCGTCGATAAAGCGCAGGTAGCGTTCGCGCAGCCCGGCGATGTCGAAGGCGCGGTCCAGCACCG
>NZ_JBFAOO010000289.1:0-6783 GCF_040675265.1 Microbispora sp. NPDC049633 | reverse complement strand
CCTCCTCCAAGGGCGCCGCGGCGGAGTCGACGATCCGGGCGCCGGCCCGGGCGTGGTCGAGCACGCCGGGATGGACCAGGCTGGAGGCCCAGACCACGACGTCGGCGGCCGCGATGGCCGCCGCGCCGCGCAGCGTGAGCAGGTCGGGCGCGCCCGGCCCCGCGCCGACGAAAGCGACCTTGCCCCTCAAAGCAGGCCCGCTCACAACCGGCCTCCCCGGCCCGTACGCTCCCGGGTGACCAGCAGCGCGGACAGGTACGGCCCGGTCCAGGCCGGATCGAGCCCGGCCGCGGGCCGCACGTCCTCCTCCGGCAGCCCGAGCGACGCGCCGTACACCGCGCCGGCCAGGCGGCCGGACTCGCGGACGGCGGCCAGCACTTCCGGCAGCATGCGCCCTCCCTTGTAGGCGACGACGGTGTCGTGGGCGTCGAGTGCCCCGCGCAGGGCGTCGAGCCCCGCCGTCAGCGGCATCAGCGCCAGCGACTCGCGGCCCTCGACCAGGACGGTCCCGCTGCTCGCCGCGAGCGCCTGCATGGCGGTGACGCCGGGAACCGTGCGGACCTCCAGCTCCGGCACGAGCCCGCGCACGGTCTCGGCCAGGTAGGTGAAGGTGCTGTAGACGTTGGGGTCGCCGATCGTCGCGAAGGCGACGGTCCGCGCCCCGCGCCCGTACGCGGCGGCGACGGCCGCCCCCGCCGCGTCCCAGGCGGCGTCGCGGCGCGGCCCGTCGGTGAGGGCGAACTCCAGGCGCAGCACGTCGCGAAAGGTGTGGGCGCGGACGATCCGCTCGGCGCGGCCCTCCTCGCCGGTGTCGGCCACCGGCACCACCACGACGTCGGCCTCGCGCAGCACGCGCACGGCCTTCACCGTCACCAGGTCGGGGTCGCCGGGGCCGACGCCCACCCCCGTCAGCACGGGCCTCATGCGGCAGCCCCCTTCACGAGGTCGCGGGCCAGGCGTGGCGTGCCCGCCCAGTGCGGGTGGAGGTAGGAGGCGTGCACGCCGCCCCGGACGAATCCCTCCCGCCTCGGCAGCACGTACGCCGGGGACTCCCCGGCGGGCGGAGAGCAGGCGGTGCGGTGGAACTCATGGGCGCGTACGACGGTGCCGTCGGGCCGTACCGCCTCCCGGTAGCCGAGCGTCAGCCGCTCGGTCATCCGCGCCTCCACCGGCAGCACCCCGCACATGGGCGCGCCGTCGAGCGAGGCGGCGAGGTAGAGCAGACCCGCGCATTCGGCCGTGATCGGCAGGCCGCGGGCGGCGAGACGGGCGACCTGTTCCCGCAGCGGCGCGTTGGCGGCCAGGTCTGCGGCGTGGACCTCGGGAAACCCGCCGCCGATCACCAGCGCCCGGGTGCCCGGCGGCAGCGCCTCGTCCCGCAGCGGGTCCACGTACGCCACCTCGGCCCCGGCGGCGCTCAGCAGCTCGGCCGTCTCGGCGTAGGAGAACGTGAACGCCGCGCCGGCGGCGACCGCGACCACGGGCCGCCCGGGAACCGGGATCCCCGCCGCGTCGGCGGCCGACCACGCCGTCGTGGACAGCGGAGGCGCGGCCGACGCCAGGCGCAGGATCAGGCCGAGGTCGCAGTGCCGCTCCACCAGGGCCCCGAGGGCGGCCACGGCCCGCCGCGCCTGCGCGTCGCGCTCGGCGGCGGGCACCAGGCCGAGGTGCCGCGACGGCACGCGGACGGCCGCGTCGCGCGGCAGCACCCCGGCCACCGGGATGCCGAGCGGCCGCAGCGCCTCGCGGAGGATCTCCTCGTGGCGGGCCGAGCCCACCCGGTTGAGCACCACCCCGGCGATCCGCACGGACCGGTCGAAGGTGGCGAAGCCGTGCACGAGGGCCGCGACGGACGCCGACTGGGACGACGCGTCCACGACGAGCAGCACCGGCGCGTCCAGCAGCCGGGCGACGTGCGCGGTGGACGCCTCGGACGTGGGACCACGCCCGTCGAACAGGCCCATCACGCCCTCGACCACGGCGACGTCCGCGCCGCGCGCGCCGTGCGCGAACAGCGGGGCCACCAGGTCCTCCCCGACGAGGAACGCGTCGAGGTTGCGGCCGGGACGGCCGGTGGCGAGCGCGTGGTAGCCGGGGTCGATGTAGTCGGGGCCCACCTTGTGCGGCGAGACGGCCAGGCCGCGCGCGGTCAGCGCCGCCATCAGCCCGGTGGCCACGGTGGTCTTGCCCGTGCCCGAGGCGGGGGCGGCGACGACGAGCCGGGGGACGTTCACCATTCGATGCCCCTCTGGCCCTTCTGCCCCGCGTCCATCGGGTGCTTGACCTTGGTCATCTCCACCACGAGGTCGGCGGCCTCCACCAGACGGGGATCGGCGTCGCGGCCGGTGATCACCACGTGCTGGCGGCCGGGCCGGGCGCGCAGGGTCTCGACCACGTCGTCCACGTCGACCCAGCCCCACTTCAGGGGATAGGTGAACTCGTCGAGGACGTACAGGCCGTAGGTCTCGGCGGCGAGGTCGCGCTTGATCTGCGCCCAGCCCTCGCGGGCGTCGGCGGCGTGGTCGGCCTCGGTGCCGGGCCGCCGGATCCACGACCAGCCCTCGCCCATCTTGTGCCAGGTCACCGGCCCGCCCTCACCGGTCTGCTCGTGCAGCCGGCCGAGGGCGCGCAGGGCGGCCTCCTCGCCGACCCGCCACTTGGCGCTCTTGACGAACTGGAACACCCCGACGGGCCAGCCCTGGTTCCAGGCGCGCAGCGCCAGGCCGAAGGCGGCCGTCGACTTCCCCTTCATCTCCCCGGTGTGCACGATGACCAGCGGGCGGTTGCGCCGCGCGCGCGTGGTCAGCCCGTCGTCCGGCACGCTGGCCGGCCTGCCCTGTGGCATCTACGCCACCCTCCTGACGTCACGCACCACCGCGGCCAGGTGATCGGCCGCCAGTTCTTCCAGCCGGATCGCGGTCCCGCCCAGCGCGGCGGCGAGCCGTCCGGCCAGGCCGAGCCGTACGGGGCCGTGCTCGCAGTCGACGACCACGCTCGCGACCCCGGCCAGCCGCCGGGCGACGTCGGCCGGGTCGGGGCCGAAGGTGTGCCGCCCGTCGGTGACGACCACGAGCAGCGCGCGGCGGCGGGGGTCGCGCAGCCGCTCGGCGGCCAGCACCCGTTCCGCCCGATGGAGCCCGGCGGCCAGCGGGGTGCGCCCGCCGGTGGCCAGCCGGGCCAGCCGGCCGGAGGCCAGCTCGACGCTGGAGGTCGGCGGCAGCGCGACCGTCGCGTCCTCGCCGCGGAAGGTCACCAGGCCGACCTTGTCGCGGCGCTGATAGGCGTCCAGCAGCAGGGACAGCACGGCGCCCTTGACCGCGCGCATCCGCGCCCGGGCGGCCATCGAGCCGCTGGCGTCCACGCAGAACAGCACGAGGTTGGACTCGCGTCCCTCGCGTACGGCTTCGCGCAGGTCGTCGCGGCGCAGCACGAGGCCGGAACCGGTACGGCCCCGCCCGCGCTGGTGGGGCGCGGCGGCGGCCAGCGTGGCCGGCAGGTCGAGCAGCCGCAGCCGCCCGGCCGGGACGCGGGCGCCGACGGTGCGGCCGGACTCTCCCGTGGTGCGCCCGCGCCGTCCGGCGGGCCCGCCCCGGCCGGCCGCCTCCGGTGCGAGGAGCCGGGTCCGATAGGGCGCTCCCGGCTGGACGGGCGGGGACCCCGCGGCGCCTCCGGACCCGCCGCCCTCGCCGGCGTCACCGCCGGACGCGCTCCCGCCGCCCGGGCCCTCGTCGTCCGGCCCGTCGTCCGGCCCGTCGTCGGGGGCGTCGTCGGGGGTGTCGCCGGTCTCGCGGAGAGCCTGTTCCAGCCGTTCCTCGTCGAGACCGTGGCCCCGGTCGTCATGGGGGTCGTCGAACGGGTCGCGGCGGCGGCGGTGGGGGAGCGCGAGGCGGGCGGCCGCCCGGACGTCGTCGGAGGTGACCTCGTCCCTGCCCTCCCACGCGGCCAGGGCGACGGCCGTACGCGCCATCACGAGGTCGGCGCGCATCCCCTCGACGTCGAAGGCCGCGCACACCGCCGTGATGCCGCGCAGCGCGGCGTCGGGGAGCGCCACGCCGGGCAGCCGGTCGCGCGCCGCCACGATGCGCAGGGCGAGGTCGCGCTCACCGTCGGCGTAGGCCGCGGCGAAACCGGCCGGGCCGGCGTCGAAGGCGAGGCGGCGGCGCACCACCTCCGCCCGCTCGGCGGGGTCGCGTGAGGCGCGCACCTCGACGGCCAGGCCGAAGCGGTCGAGCAGCTGCGGGCGCAACTCGCCCTCCTCGGGGTTCATCGTGCCGACCAGCAGGAAGCGGGCCGCGTGGCGGACCGACACGCCCTCGCGCTCCACGTGGGCCACGCCCATCGCCGCCGCGTCGAGCAGCAGGTCCACCAGGTGGTCGTGGAGCAGGTTGACCTCGTCCACGTACAGCACGCCCCGATGGGCCGCGGCCAGCAGGCCCGGCTCGAACGCCTTGACGCCCTCGGTCAGCGCCCGTTCCAGGTCGAGCGACCCGGCGACGCGGTCCTCCGACGCGCCGACCGGCAGCTCGGCCAGCCGGGCCGGGCGCGTCCGCGGCGACAGGCCGCTTTCATGGGGACCATCGGGGCAGGACGGGTCGGGCGCGGCCGGGTCGCAGGAGAACCGGCAGCCCGCCACCACCGCCACCTCGGGCAGCAGCGCCGCGAGCGACCGCACCACGGTCGACTTCGCCGTGCCCTTCTCGCCCCGCACGAGCACGCCGCCGATCGCGGGCGACACGGCGTTGAGCAGCAGCGCCAGCTTGAGGTCGTCGTGCCCGACGACCGCGGAAAAGGGGTATCCCGTCACTTGCCCGCCTCCAGGTCGCCTTCCATCTCCAGGTACGTCGCCCGCAGGCCGTCGAGGGTCTCCGGCGACGGCTCGGCCCACAGGCCCCGGTCGGCCGCCTCCAGCAGCCGTTCGGCGATGCCGCGCAGCGCCCAGGGGTTGGACGCCCGCATGAACTCGCGCACCTGCGGGTCGAAGACGTAGGAGGCGGCGAGCGACTCGTACATCCAGTCGTCCACCACCCCGGCCGTGGCGTCGAACCCGAACAGGTAGTCCACCGTGGCCGCCATCTCGAACGCGCCCTTGTAGCCGTGCCGCCGCATCGCCGCGATCCAGCGCGGGTTCACCACCCGCGACCGGAACACCCGCCGCGTCTCCTCGCCCAGCGTCCGGGTGCGCACCGCGTCGGGGACGTGCGAGTCGCCCACGTACGCCGCGGGGGACGTGCCGGTCAGGTGGCGGACCATGGCCACCATGCCGCCGTGGTACTGGAAGTAGTCGTCGGAGTCGGCGATGTCGTGCTCGCGGTTGTCCTGGTTCTTGGCCGCCACGTCGATGCGCCGGAACGCCGCCTCCATGTCCGCGCGGGCCTCCCGGCCGTCCAGGCCTCGGCCGTAGGCGTAGCCGCCCCACACCGCGTACACCTCGGCGAGGTCGGCGTCGTCGCGCCAGTTGCGGGCGTCGATGAGCGGCAGCAGGCCCGCGCCGTACGCGCCGGGTTTGGAGCCGAAGACGCGGCTGGTGGCGCGGCGCTCGTCGCCGTGCCGGGCGAGGTCGGCGTGGACGTGCGCGCGCAGCGGGTTGACCTCGGCGGGCTCGTCCAGCGCGGCGACCGTCCGTACGGCCTCGTCCAGCAGCGTCACGACGTGCGGGAACGCGTCGCGGAAGAAGCCGCTGATGCGCACCACCACGTCCACCCGGGGGCGGCCCAGCTCCTCGGCGGTCATCACCGCGAAGCCGGTCACCCGGCGGGAGGCGTCGTCCCACTCAGGCCGGACGCCGAGCAGCGCCATGATCTCGGCGATGTCGTCGCCCTGGGTGCGCATCGCGCTGGTGCCCCAGACCGTCAGTCCGACCGTGCGCGGCCACTCGCCGGTGTCGGCGCGGTAGCGCTCGACCAGCGAGGCCGCGAGCGCCGAGCCGGTCTCCCAGGCCAGTCGCGACGGGATCGCCTTGGGGTCGACCGAGTAGAAGTTGCGGCCGGTCGGCAGCACGTTGACCAGCCCGCGCGTGGGCGACCCGGACGGCCCGGCGGGCACGTATCCGCCGTCCAGCGCGTGCAGCACGTGCGCCACCTCGTCGGTGGTCCGGTCGAGCCGCGGCACGACCTCGGCCGCGGCGAAGCGCAGCACCCGGGCGACCTCCGGCACGTCCGTGACCGCTCCGGCCGCCGCCGGGTCCCAGTCGTGGTCCTCCATGGCCTGGACCAGCCGCCGCGCCTCGCCCTCGAACGCGTCCACCTCCGCCGTCCCGGCGTCCTGAGGCAGGCCGAGAGCCTCGCGCAGGCCGGGCAGCGCCCCGGCGGCGCCGGCCCAGACCTGGCGGGCGCGCAGCACGGCGAGCACCAGGTTGACCCGCGCCTCCCCGGTGTGGACCTGCCCGAGCACGTGGAGGCCGTCGCGGATCTGGGCGTCCTTGATCTCGCACAGGTAGCCGTCCACGTGCAGCAGGAAGTCGTCGAACTCCGCGTCCCGCGGCCGCTCGTCCACGTGCAGGTCGTGGTGGAGCTGGGCGGCCTGGATGAGCGTCCAGATCCGCGCCCGCACGGCCGGCAGCTTGGCCGGGTCGAGGGCGGCGACGGTCGCGTGCTCGTCCAGCAGCTGCTCCAGCCGGGCCAGGTCGCCGTACGAGTCGGCCCTGGCCATCGGCGGGATCAGGTGGTCGACGACGGTCGCGTGCGCGCGGCGCTTGGCCTGGGTGCCCTCGCCGGGGTCGTTGACGATGAACGGGTAGACCAGCGGCAGCGCGCCGAGCGTGGCGTCGGGCGCGCACGACGCCAG
>NZ_JBFAOO010000288.1:0-6872 GCF_040675265.1 Microbispora sp. NPDC049633 | reverse complement strand
GCCGCGGGGCGTGTGGAGGCAGCCCGCGGCTGATCGGGATAGGTCCGCTGGGCCTCGTCGAGCAGGTCCGACATCCGCCGCCGCAGGTCGTCGGTGAGCGCGGCGATGTCGTCGCCCGGCATCGGGCGCATGGGCTCGCCGACCAGGATCGTGATCGGGACATGCCGCTGGAGCAGTTTGCGGGGTCGGCCCTTGGTCCACAGCCGCTGGCCGCCCCACAGGGCGACCGGGATCACGGGCACCCCGGCCTCGGCCGCCATCCGGATCGGGCCGTTCTTGATCTCCTTGATCGTGAACGATCTGCTGATCGTCGCCTCGGCGAAGTTGCCGACGATCTCGCCGTCCTTGAGGGCCCGTACGGCGGCGTCGTAGGCTCCCGCCCCGGCCGACCGGTCCACCGGGATGTGGTGCATGCCGCGCATCAGCGGGCCCGACACCGGATGGTCGAAGACCTCCTTCTTGGCCATGAACCGGACCAGCCGTCCGGCGGGGTGGGCGGCGAAGCCGGCGAAGATGAAGTCGAGATAGCTGACGTGGTTGCTCACCAGGACCGCGCCGCCGCTGCGGGGTATCCGCTCCGTGCCCTCCAGGTGGAACCTCAGGTCGAGCAGTTTGAAGGCGGTCAGCGCGGTCCTCAGGACCGGCGGGTACACGATCTCAGCCATGCTGAAACCGTAACCTACTCACGCGTAACCTAACCGGGGCCGAAGGTCCTCTTCGCACGACCGGGCCGTCAGTGGCCGCGGAAGGCCTCCTCCAGCCACCACGACGGGCGGTCGGCGATGACCTTCGCGTGGACGAGCAGGGGCTTGTCGCGCGGCCCTTTCAGCCACTCGGCGACGCCGGACAGGTCCTCCTCCCCCCGCACGGTCACCGCCTCGAAGCCGAAGCCCCGGGCGATCGCCGCGATGTCGGCGGGCGGGAAGGTGACCGTGCCGAGCGGGAACCCGCCGGGGCCGAAGTGGTGGACCTCCGCGCCGTACCCGTCGTCGTCGTAGACCACGACCACCATGGGCAGGCCGAGCCGTACGACCGTCTCCAGCTCGGCGACGCCCATCAGGGCCCCGCCGTCGCCGAGCGCGGCGACGGCCAGCCGGTCGGGCCGCGCGACGGCCGCGCCGATCGCGGTGGCCAGCCCCAGCCCGATCGACTGGAACGCCTGGGTGAAGCAGAACGCGCCGCCGTCCGGGACCGTGAGGAACATCGACGGATATCCCATGAAGTTGCCGGAGTCCACGGCGACCAGCCGCTCCTGCGGGAGCAGGTCGTCGAGCCCGATGGTCAGCGTGCGGGGGTCGATGCGTCCCCCGGCGCTCAGGTCCTCGTACGGCACGTCGCGCCAGCGCCCCTCGCGGGCGATGCGCTCGGCGATCTCCGGGGCGCGGTATCCGCGCCTGCCCGCCTCGCCGTCGGCTACGCCCTCGCCGAGCAGGGCGGCGACCGCCCGCGCGGTCTCGCGTACGTCGCCGACCACGCCGAGGTGGATCTCGCGGTGCACGCCCAGCGCGTCGGGGTCGAGGTCCACCTGGACGACCTTGGTCTCCGGCCCGATCAGCGCGCCGTGCCGGGTGGTCCACATGGTGAACGAGCAGCCCCAGCCGACGACGAGGTCGGCATCGCGGATCAGCTCGGCCGCGAGCGGGGTGGCGAACCCGCCGCTCACGTCGAGGTCCCAGGGACTGCCGTGGAAGTTGCCCTTGGCGACGGCCGATGTGGCGAACAGCGCCCCCACCCGCTCGCCGAGCGCCTCCAGCTCCCGCCGCGCGCCCCGGGCTCCCCGGCCGGCCACGAAGACCGGGCGCCGCGCCTCCGCCAGCAGCCGGGTGAACCGCGTCAAGGCGTCGGACGGCTCCGCCGGGAGCCCCTCCGGCTCCTCGTCGTCCCCTGAATCGACGGGGAACGTCAGCCCCCACGCCGCCGGCACGCGGCTCGCCACGTCGCGGTGCCCGCGGCCGGCCAGCAGTTCGCGCACGGCCTCGGCGGCCTCCTCGGGCAGCGTCTCGGCCTGCACGTCCAGGGGCAGGTTGAGCACCACGGTCCGGCGCCCGAGCAGGGCGGCGAGGAAGGCCATCACGGTGTCGTCCACGACCGTCTCCGCCGACCCGACCCGGGCGCAGTGCGCGCCCACGGCCTCGGCGAGCGCGGTCTGGTCGACGCGGAAGTTGGAGGTGAGCGAGGTCACCTCCGGGGCGAGCACCAGCAGCGGGGTACGGCTCTTGGCCGCCTCGGTGACGCCGGTCAGCGCGTTGGTCAGGCCGGGTCCCTGGTGGACGGTGAGCACGGCGACCGTGCCGCTCATCCGGGCGTAGGCGTCGGCCATCGTCGCGGCCCCGCCCTCGTGCCGCGCCGCGACGTACCGCACGCCGTGCTCGACGAGGGCGTTGGTGACGTGGAAGTTGCCGCTGCCGACGACGCCGAAGGCCGCCCGTACGCCGAGGGCGGCGAGGGCCGCGCCGACGGCCTCCGCGACGTTCACCGCTCCACCAGCGCGAGCACGCGCACCGGGCTGCCGGAACCGCCGACGATCGGCAGCGGCCCGGCGACCACGACCGCGCCCGTCGCCGGCAGCCGGTCGAGGTTGCGCAGCTGCGTCAGCCCATACTTCCCCGCGCCGAGCAGGTACGAGTGGCACGGGAACGCGGGGTCGAAGGAGTGGGCGGCGCCCGCGTCGGTGCCCACGGTCTCCACGCCGATGCCCGCGATCGGGCTCTCCTCGGCCAGGAATCGGGCGCAGGCGGGCGACATGCCGGGCGTGTGCGGCCCCGTCTCGTCGGCGTTGAGGAACTCCGCCTGGTCGTGGGCGCGCACGTCCCAGCCGGTGCGGTACAGCAGCCAGCCGCCGTCCGGCAGCGGCCCGTGCTCGGCCTCCCACGCCTTCACGTGGTCGATCTCCAGCAGGAAGTCGGGGTTCGCGGCCGACTCGGCGCTGAAGTCGAGCACCACGGCGGGGGCGATCAGCTTGGCGGGGGCCACCTGCGACACGTCCTCGCCGTCACGCGCGGTCACCCAGTGGACGGGCGCGTCGAAGTGCGTGCCGGTGTGCTCGCCCGTGGTGAAGTTGTTCCAGTACCAGCCCGGTCCGCGGTCGTCGTACCGGCTGATCTCCTGCAGCGAGAACGGCACCGTCTGCCCGAACGGCTCCGGCAGCAACAGGATCGGTGTCTTGTCGCTCAGCGGCGCGGTGAGGTCGAGCACCTCGATCCCCCCGCTCCGGATGCCGTCCACCAAATCCCGCAACACCGACACTGCGCCTCCCAACAGTCAGGACACCCCTGCGATACTCCTACACCTCCGCCCCCGAACGCCATATTCCGGTGAAATGCAACGCCCGCACCCGCCCGCGCGATGAACCGTACAGGGGGTCTGATCACCGATCCACGCGGGAGGACGCGGATGGCGCGGGCGGCCGATCGGATCCGCACGACAGCCGGGGCGTGGCTCGGCCATCCCGCGACGCTCGCCGCGATCGCCGTGCTCCTCGTCAACGATCACCTGCTCAAGCGCCTGTGGCCGGGCGTGGTCACCGGCAAGCTGAGCGACGTCGCGGGCATGCTGGTCGCCCCGCCGCTGCTCGCGCTCGCCGCGGCCCTCGCCGTCCGGCGCCCCGTCGCCGCCGCTCGGGGCGGCTGGCTCGCCGAGCGGTGCCGCCGCGCCAGCCGTACGCCGGGCCCGGCTGCTGGTCGCCCTGCCCGCGGCCGTCCTCGCGGTCACGGCCACGAGCGCGGCCGACCCCGGGCCGGCCGCGATGCACGTGGAGGCCCACGACGCCGTGATCGTCCGTGGCGCTGCGCGACGCCGCCGGACGGTGGCACCGGTTCGGTTTCGACGGGCGGGACAGCCTGTCCGAGCGGACGGCCGCGCTCGTGTCCGAGCCCGGGGAGAACATCCGGGCGGAGACGGGGACGGCCGTCCTCGCCGCGCTCACGGTGCTGCTGGCCGCCCTGGCGGCCACCGGGCTGTGGCGGCGATCGCCTGCCGGGTTCGCCGTCTTCGGGCTCCTCGTCTGGGCCGGCGTCTACCTCTTGGTGAAGGGCCCTCCCGGCATCTTCGGGTTGCCCTTCGCCGCCTTCGGGTTCCTCCTCGCGGCGGCCGCCTCCGCCGGGCTGGCCGGCATCGGCGCGGACACCCGCCTGCGGGGACCGAGCGTGATCGTCGCCGTACCGCTGACCTTCGCGGCGATCTACCTGCCCTTCCTGGGCTGGAGCGCGGGATGGCCCGACGACTACGGCACGGCCGTGGTGCTGGCGCGCGTCCTGTGCCTGCTCGCCCTCGTCGCCGGCGCGCACTTCGCCGTACGGGACAGGGGCGGATATCGCCGGATCACGAGAGGGCTCCGCGCCCGTAGGCGCTGATCCGGGCCGGCCGCGCGCCCGAGGCGGATTCGCCCGAGCCCGGCCACTCGCCCACACGGCGCTTGCGGCTTCGCGAGGAAAGGGCAAGCTGGAGAGCACGACAACGGCAGTAGGGACCGCATCGTGAAGAAGCTCATCAACGGCGCCGACTCCATCGTCACCGACGCGCTGCGCGGCATCGCCGCGGCGCACCCCTCACTCCGCGTGGACCTCGAGAACAGGATCGTCTTCCGCGCGGGCGCCCCCACGCCGGGCAAGGTCGGCCTGGTCTCCGGCGGCGGATCGGGCCACGAACCGCTGCACGGCGGATTCGTCGGGTACGGCATGCTCGACGCGGCCTGCCCCGGGGAGGTCTTCACCTCCCCCGTGCCCGACCAGATCATCGAGGCCACCAAGGGCGTCGACGGCGGCGCGGGCGTGCTGCACATCGTGAAGAACTACACCGGCGACGTGCTGAACTTCGAGATGGCCGCCGAGCTCGGCGGCGACGAGGGCGTCGAGGTGGCGACCGTGCTCGTCGACGACGACGTGGCCGTGCAGGACTCGCTGTTCACGGCCGGCCGCCGGGGCACGGGGGCCACGCTGTTCGTGGAGAAGATCGCCGGAGCGCTGGCCGAGACCGGTGCGCCCCTCGCCGAGGTGGCGCGCGCCGCCCGGGAGGTCAACGAGCGCAGCCGCTCCTTCGGGGTGGCGCTGAGCGCCTGCACGGTCCCGGCCGCGGGCAAGCGCACCTTCGAGCTGAGCGACGCGGAGATCGAGCTCGGCATCGGCATCCACGGCGAGCCCGGCCGCGCGCGGGCCCCGATGGGCGAAGCCCGTGAGATCGTCCGTACGGCCATGGACGCGATCCACGCCGACCTCCCGCTGTCCGGGGAGACGCTCGTCATGGTCAACGGCATGGGCGGGACCCCGCTCATCGAGCTGTACATCGTCTTCGCCGAGGTGGAGGCGTACCTCCGGGAGAAGGGCGCGACGGCCGTGCGCAGCCTCGTCGGCAACTACGTGACCAGTCTCGACATGCAGGGCTTCTCGGTGACGACGTGCTCGCTGACCGAAGAGCTCACCCGGCTGTGGGACGCGCCCGTGGAGACGCCGGCGCTGCGCTGGGGCCGCTGACCGCCATCGGAACCTCTGGAGTCCACTCGTGAACACCGAGTTCTTCGCCGCGTGGATCGACGAGATCGCCACCGCCGTGCGGGCGCGGCGCGACCACCTCACCCAGCTGGACGCCGCGATCGGCGACGCCGACCACGGCGCCAACCTCGACCGCGGGTTCACCGCCGTGCGGGAGGCGCTGGCCGGCGCCTCCCCGCGGACCCCGGGCGCGCTCCTCGTCCTCGCCGGCTCCACGCTCATCCGCAAGGTCGGCGGGGCGTCCGGTCCTCTGTACGGCACCGCCTTCCGTGAGATGGGCAAGGCGTTCGGCGAGGCCGCCGAAGTCTCGCCGGCCGAGCTGAGCACCGCGCTGGACGCGGCCCTGGCCGGCGTGCGGCGCCTCGGAGCCGCCGCCGAAGGCGACAAGACCATGGTCGACGCCCTCGCCCCGGCCGCCAGGGCGCTGGCTCAGGCCGTACGGGACGGGCTGAAGGTGGAGGAGGCGCTGGAGGCGGCGGCCGCCGCGGCCGAGCAGGGGGCAGGGGCCACGGTCCCGTTGCAGGCGCGCAAGGGGCGGGCCAGCTACCTGGGGCCGCGCAGCGTCGGGCACGAGGATCCGGGCGCGGCCTCGACGGCTCTCCTGTTCGGCGCGCTCAGAACCGCCGCCTCCCGATGACGGGGGTGGCGAACGCGTCTCGGGGAAGGCGAATGGTCGGCATCGTACTCATCTCACACAGCAGCGGCCTCGCCGAGGAGGTGGCCGCGCTGGCCAGGCAGATCGGCGGCGCGCAGGTCCCGCTGGCGGCGGCCGGCGGCACCGAGGACGGCGGCCTCGGCACCAGTCCCGACCGGGTGACCGCCGCCATCGAGGAGGTGGACCGGGGGGACGGCGTCGTGCTGATCCCCGACCTCGGCAGCTCGGTGCTCACCGCCCGGCTGCTGGAGTCGCCGGGTGACGTCGTGGTCGCCGACGTGCCGTTCGTGGAGGGCGCCATCTCCGCGGTCGTCGCGGCGGGCGGCGGGGCCTCGCTGGACGGTGTGCTGGCGGCGGCGGAGGAGGCGTGGCAGGTCCGCAAGCTCTGAGCGCGACCCCGGTACGCCTGCACGGACGAACGGCGCGGCCTTCACGGGCGAACGGCGCGGCGTGGCGCGTCTCCTGAGACCAGGCGCGAGGGCCGGCCTCAACGGCTCCGCGTGCGCCGGGTGCGGGGCATGGCGGCGAGCTGGTCGTGCCGGATCTCCTCCAGATAGGCCCGCATGAGGTCGCCCGCGCGGGTGAACCAGTCGGACAGCACGGCGATCTCGGCGGGCGTGTAGTCGGCGAACAGCTCGTTCAACCGCCGGTAGAACGGCTCGTAGACGGCCGCCGCGGTGGTGACCGCTGCCTCGTCGGCGACGACGCGCACGCGGCGGCGGTCGGCGGGG
>NZ_JBFAOO010000287.1:0-7037 GCF_040675265.1 Microbispora sp. NPDC049633 | reverse complement strand
GGGCAGCATCGGCTGGAGCACAGGGCAGCGCCGGCGGGAGCACAGGGCAGCGCCAACGGGAGCAGGGGCAGCCGAGGTTGAGCGCTCCCCCGTCACCGCCAGGCGGCCAGCAGGTCTTCGGGGCCCCAGTGCGCGGCGAGCGGCAGGCCGTCGTCGACACCGGAGCGGGAAACGGCCACCAGCGGAGTCCCGGTGTCGCCGCCCGGGACGGCGAGCATGTCGCGCACCAGGCTCTCGTATTCGTGCCGCCCGAACGACGCGTTCTCCAGCCACTTGATCGAGCCGAGGAAGTGGACGCGCCGCGCGACCGGCTCACGGTCAGCCCCGACGAGGTCGATCTCGGGGTTGTTCTGGCGGTTCCACCACCCGCCGGTGGCTTCGGTCTCCGGCCATCGGTCATCGGGCAGCAACCGCAGCAGTGCCTCACGGACGACGGGTTCGACGGCCCGGCCCCGCCAGGAGGTCCAGGAGCGTTCGATGAAGGCCAGGACGCGTTCCCCCCGGCCGCGCTCGACCAGCGGAATGCCACGGTCGAGGAAGGCGAGCCAGAACCGCAGGTAGGGATCCGCGATGCGGTAGCGCTTGTTCTTCGTGTCCGGCTTCGTCGACAGCGGACTGTCGACGGCCAGCACGCGTTTGCCGATGAGGGTGGACAGCAGCGGGGAAAGCGTGCCGGAGGCCAGGGGAGCGGCGCCGCCCGCCTCGGTGGCGATAGCGGAGAACGTGCGTGCACCGCTGCCCACCGCCGACAGGACCGCGCGAGAGTGGGAGGCCTCGGGAAACTCCCCCAGCAACGACAGTTCGCCGACCATCAGCAGCGCTGACAGCGGATTGGCCAACGACTCCCGCAGGTAGTCGATGCGGTTCATGCCCGGCTGCCAGGCCTGGACCACCTCCGGGAACCCGCCGGTGATCAGGAAGGCGTCGATGGCGTCGGCGGCGCCCAGTCCGGTCATGACGGCCACATCCGTGGGATGCAGCGGCTGGACGGTCATCTTCGCGGCGCGACCGAAGAAGGGGCGGCCATAGGCCCGCAGCGCCTCCATCACCGACAGATCACTGCCGACCAGGATGAGCAGCACTGGTTTGGCGGACAGATGCCGATCCCAGACCGTCTGCAATGCGCCCTCGAACTCTCGGTCCTGTTCCACCAGCCACGGCACCTCGTCGATGACGGCGATGCTCGGCGTCTGGTCGGGCACGGCCACGGACGGGGATGCCAGGATCCGGGTCTCCGGCGCCGCGGTACCTGTTCCGGCCGGAGGCCGGTCAGGTGCCATGACGGTGGAGGCGTCAGCCGCCCAGCCAGGAATCGAGACGGTCCAGTAGCGCGGGTTCGGCCCTCAGTCCGGCGGCGGTGCCGCTGAACACGGCCTGGCAGGGGGCACGCCAGATCCGCATCTCCGCGACGGCCCCGGTCATGTCGGCCGCCCACACGACGTCGAGACGGCTGACCGGCGTCGTGGCCCGTGTCGGGTGCGGCATTCCGCAGTCGACGCCGTTGACGAAGTCGGTGGTGCCCCCGCTGTCGGTCACGCTCTGTATGGCGGCCGCGGTGTTGAGGATCTCCCGGACGGGTTCGAGATCCTCTCGCAGGACCCGGTGAGCGCCCAGCTGCAGAACGTTTCCGTCCGCGTGATAGCGGCAGGCGGTGACCGCGGCCAGCGGGCTGGGCAGGAACCCGTCCCCGCGGCCCCGGTTGCGGGCCATGCCGTCCTGGGGGAACTCCAGGTCCGGCCGGTTGTCTATGTCCGTCACCGCGACCTTGGCCGGGCACGTCGGCGCCGGGATCGCGTCCGGGTCCCTCGCGGTCTGATCTCGATAGAAGGAGAGGAAGCGGTCGACCGGCTGCCCGTCCAGGAAGCGGGTCCGGCCCGCGTGGTGGACAACGCCGCAGTTGCGGTCGAGCAGGAGCAGCGCGGGTGGCCGGTCGCGGTAGCGCACCGCGAACGACAACTGCTCGCCGTACCCGATGGCGGTGCAGGCCTGGCCCATGTGCAGGTCCTCGGGCGGCGTATCACCCCGAGCGGTCATGAGAGCCCGTGCCGCCGCTTCCGCCTCGTCTCGCGTGGGCAACGCGTTGAGTACGGCGATCATCTCGGCGACGTGGGTGCCGAGGGTGCGGTCTCGTCCGGGCCGTGGCGACGGCATCGGCCCGGGACCGCCCCTCGCCGGTGTGATCAGCTCGCACAGTGTCACCGAGACGGCGCCCTCGGCGGGCACCAGCGGCCCCGGCCTGTCGGCGGTTCCCCGCACGTCCATCACCGCGGAGGGGCAGCCGCCCGCGTCCAGAAACCGCGGGTCCAGCATCTCGACGGGATACGAGGCGGACGCGGCGAGAAGCAGCGCGACCACGGCCCCGCCGGCCAGGCAGCGTCCCATCCGATCCCGCCACGAGATCATGGAACGAATCTACGCCGGTTCTCTCCCGGCGGACACCGAATCCGAACGCCATATGCCGGTATCCGTGTAGCGCGAAAGGCGTGCCGTACGGCTGGGGAGCCGTACGGCACGCCTGGACTACGCGGGGGTCAGGAGGTGGTGCAGACCAGGGGGGACGGAGTGGAGGGGGTCCCGCTGGAGCTGCCGAGGAAGCCGAACGTGGTGCTCGCGCCGGGGGCGAGGTTGCCGTTCCAGTTCAGGTTCGTGGCCGTGACGCTGCTGCTGCCGGTGAGGTTGGCGTTCCACGCCTGGGTGATGGACTGCCCGCCGGGCATCGTCCACTTCACGGTCCAGTTGTTGATCGCCGAGGAGCCCGCGCTGGTCACGGTGACCTCACCCTGGAAGCCGCCGCCCCACGAGTTGACGACCTTGTAGACCGCCGTACAGCCGCGGTTGCCGGTGAACGTCGGCGAGACCGACGGGGACGGGGAGGGGGACTGGGGCGCCGACGGCGAAGCCGAGGGGGACGGCGACGGCGAGGGCGACGGCGAGGGCGACGGCGAGGGCGACGGGGACACCGGCGGCGGGGTGTACGGGGCGGCGATCGCCAGGTCGTAGGCCCGCTGCGGCACGAACTGACCGGCCGGGGCGATGCAGCCGTCGGACTCGCCCGGAGGCTTGACCCACAGGTACGCGGCGATCGCCGAATCGCCGGTGTTCGTCGTGCTCCAGGCGCCGGTGGCGCGACCGGCAGGGTCACACCACTCGCTGCCGACCGGGCCGTTGCCGTTGCGGCTGGTGTCGATCACGGCCTTCAGCCAGGACAGGCCGGTGGCCGCGATGACGTTCTTGGCGTAGGAGACCGTGGCGGTGGTGAACCGGTAGTTGGAGACGTTGAGCGCGATGCCGTCCGCGCTGTTGGCGATGTCGGCGCCCCGCAGCCGGTTGGCCATGTCGGAGGCGCCCACCCAGGCCTCGTTGCCCGCGTCGAAGAAGACCTTGACGTTCGGGGAGGTGGCCTTGAACTTCTTGCCGGCGTACGCCATGGACGCCTGGACCTCGGCCTGCTGGGAGGAGTTCATGCAGTTCGGCATGATCGACAGGGCGTCGGGCTCCAGGACGATGTAGGCCGGACGCCCGCCGAGGCCCGCGGCGACCTGGTCGATCCACGCGCGGTACGACGCGTGGTCGGGAGCGCCACCCGCGCTCGCGCCGCCGCAGTCGCGGTTCGGCATCTCGTACACGACCATGATCGGGATCTTGCCGGCCGCCGCTGCGGCGCCCACGTACGCGTCGACCTGGCTGCGCACTGCGGAGGGGTTGTAGCTGGCGAACCACCGGCCCTGCGGGACGGCGGCGATGCGGTCCCTGATCACGGCGGCTTTGCTGTCGTTGGGGTTGGCGGCCACCCACTTGGCCGCGCTGGTCGTCGGGTCGACGTAGAAGGCGGAGTCGGCGGCCTGCGCGGCGGAGGAGGCGAGCACGGACGCTCCCACCGCGGCCGTGGCGACCGCTGCGAGCACAGCCGCCGTCAATCTGCGAGACATGGAAATACTCCGTCCGGTAATGTGGGAGCGCTCCCACAGTTCTCTCGGATGGTAGGGAGCCAATGGTGGGTCCAAGAAGGGCCGCTCGATATTCGTACGGACGGCCAACCAAATAGGTGCAGGCGAGCGGGGGAGCGGACTTGTGGAGCACTTGAAACTTTCACCACAAGTCCGGTCAGGCCGTGATATCTCCAGAAATCATGGTGACGCAGTGTGCCCAAGCGGTTTCGCGAAGTGGCCCAGAGGCCGTACCCTCCCATAGTGACCTCTTGGGGGGTTTCTTACCGATGACGCTTTCACGCGGTCTCATGCCGCTCGCCGGGGTGCCACGCGTCCTTCTGCCCGCCGTCGACCTGGGCGAAATGTCCACGCCCGTCGACACCCGGGACACCGGACCGCGCCCCGGCTCGCCCCTGTGGGCCTATCTCACGGCGGTCATCGCCGTCGGCGTCACCGCGCTGGTGATCGCGCAGGTACGGCTCGGCTTCGGCGAGTTGGGCGAGGTGGCCCGCGCTCCGCTGTTCTGGATGCTGACCGTCCTGGTGGTGCTGGGCGAGCTGCGCCCGGTCATGTTCAGCTCCTCGACGCTCGTCGGGGGCACGCCGGCCTCCACGATGTTCACCTTCGCCGTGCTGATGTACCAGGGCCTGCCGACGGCGGCGCTGATGCAGGCGATCGCCGTGGTGGTCAGCGGCCTCGTGCACCGCAGGGCCTGGCACCGGGTGTCGTTCAACCTCGCCCAGGTGACCCTGGCCTGCGTGGCCGCGGCCGCGGCCTTCGCCGCGTTCGGCGCGCATCCCGCTCCCGGCAGGCCCTGGACGCCCGACGGTGGCGACATCCCCGCCATCGCGGTGGCCGCCGCGGCGTACTTCGCGGTCCGCGCGATCCTGGTCTGCCAGGCGGTGGCCCTGCACGAGCGCCGGCCGCTGGCCCGGGTGATGAAGGCGTCCATCGGCCCGCAGGCCCTCGTCTACGGCGCGTTGCTCGGCCTCGCGCCGCTCGTGGTCGTCGTGATGGCGCACTCCACGGCCCTAGTCCCCCTGTTCGTCGCGCCGCTGGCCGCCGTCTACTTCACCGCGACGCTCTCGCTGCGCCGCGACCACCAGGCGACCCACGACGGGCTCACCGGCCTGCCGAACCGCAAGATGCTCATCCTGCGTACCGAGGAGGCCCTGGCCGAGGCGCGCGAACACGAGCGGGTGGGTCTGCTGCTGCTCGACCTCGACCGTTTCAAGGAGGTCAACGACACGCTCGGTCATCCGGTCGGCGACCGGCTGCTGCAGATCGTGGCCCACCGGCTCACCCACAGCGTGCGGCCCGGCGACGTGGTGGCCCGCCTCGGCGGGGACGAGTTCGCCGTGCTGCTCCCGTCGATCAGGGACGCGCAGGCGGCCAAGGAGGTCGCCTCGCGGCTGCGGGTCGCGCTGACCGAGCCGGTACGCCTCGAGGGCATGACCTTCGACCTCGACGCGTCGATCGGCATCGCGCTCTATCCCGACCACGCGCCGGACTTCGAGCTGCTGATGCAGCGTTCCGACGTGGCGATGTATCTGGCCAAGGAGGGCCGCACGGGCGTCGAGTTCTACCTGCCGGGCAAGGACCGCAACTCGCCGGAACGGCTGAGCCTGCTCGGCGACCTGCGGCGCGCGATCGACGCCGACGAGCTGGAGCTCCACTATCAGCCCAAGGTGAGCCTCGAGGACGGCAGGGTCGAGAGCGTCGAGGCGCTGCTGCGCTGGTGGCATCCGGTGCGCGGGCCGATCTCGCCCGCCGAGTTCATCCCGCTGGCCGAGCAGTCCTACCTGATGCGCGAGCTCACCCAGCACGTCATCGGCCAGGCGCTGCGGCAGGCGGCCCGGTGGTGGCACGCGGGCGTCGACGTGCCGGTCTCGGTCAACGTGTCGGCCCGTGACCTGCTGGACTCGAGCCTGCCCGAGCAACTGGAGTCCGGGCTGGAGAAGCTGGAGCTGCCTCCCGAGGCCATCCGGCTGGAGGTCACCGAGCGCATCCTCATGACCGACCAGGCCTACAGCGCCGAGACGATCCGCACCCTGGCCGGCCTCGGCATCCAGCTCGCCCTGGACGACTTCGGCACCGGCTACTCCTCGCTCGTCCGTCTCCAGCGGCTCCCGGTCTCCGAAGTGAAGATCGACGCGTCGTTCGTGCGGCGGCTCGGGGAGTCCCCGGACGACGAGCGCATCGTCCGCTCGATCATCGACCTCGTACGGTCCCTCGGGCTGAGGTCGGTCGCCGAGGGGATCGAGTCGCCGGAGATCGCGACGCTGTTGCGGGAAATGGGCTGCCACGCGGGCCAGGGGTGGTGGCTGGCCAAGCCCATGCCGGCCAGTGAGGCGACCACGTGGCTGCGCGGCCGGCTCAGCGCGGCCTTCCGTGACCGTGACGGCGACAGCGCACCGTCCCGCGCCGCACTGACCCCTCCGTGATCCGGACGTCGCATTAAGACCATGTGACGCGGCGTCGTCGGGTCGGCCGCGCTAGGCGACGAGCCCTAGGATGGGTAGGTCCAATCTCCATCATGAAACGGGTTCGACGACTCATGTCCGCCATAACCCGCGATGAGGTCGCTCACCTCGCCCGGCTGTCCCGGCTGGCACTGGCCGACGACGAGCTCGACCACTTCGCCGCCCAGCTCGACCAGATCGTCGGCGCCGTCGCCCGCGTCGCGGAGGTGGCGGCCGACGACATCCCGCCGTCCTCGCACGCGCTTCCGCTGACCAACGTGTTCCGGCCCGACGACGTACGGCCCGGCCTCACGCCCGAGGGCGCCCTGTCCGGCGCGCCCGCGGTGGAGGACGACCGCTTCCGCGTGCCGCGGATCCTCGGGGAGGAAGAATGAGTCTGATTCGCAAGACCGCCGCCGAGCTCGGCGAGCTGGTCGCCTCCCGAGAGGTCACCGCCGTCGAGGTCGCCCAGGCCCACCTCGATCGGATCGCCGAGGTCGACGGCAGGGTCAACGCGTTCCTGCACGTCGACGCCGAGTCCGCGCTGGCACAGGCCCGCGCGGTCGACGGGCGCCGCGCCCCGGGCGGGTCGCACGGCCCCCTCGCCGGGGTGCCGGGCGCGCCCAAGGACGTGTTAACCACCACC
>NZ_JBFAOO010000286.1:0-7071 GCF_040675265.1 Microbispora sp. NPDC049633 | reverse complement strand
CCCGGCTGGCCGAGGACCGTCCACGCGGGGGTCAGGCCGCCTCGTCGAGGCGGCGGCGCAGCTCACCGGGCAGGTCCAGTGCCACCCCGGCCAGCGCCTCCTCCAGCTGCCCGGCCGTGCTTACACCCACGATCGGCGTGACGCGCGGGACGCCGCCGGTCAGCCACGCCAGCACCACCTGGTTGCGGCCGACGCCCAGCTCCGTCGCCACCTCGTCGAGGACGGCCAGCCGCCGCGCCGTGCCCGGGTGGTCGTAGGGCTCCGGCAGCGGCCGGTCCTTCCGCACGTAGCCGCCGTTCAGCAGCGCCGTGTAGGCCCACAGGTCCACCGTGGGATCGGACGCCACGTAGTCGAGCACCTCGTCGGTCACCCAGCCGAAGCGGTGGCCCTGGTCGGCCACCCGCGCGTCCGGACGCGGCTTGACGTACGAGTGGCGCAGCTGGAGAGCCGTCCAGTCGGCCCATCCGTTCGCCTCGGCGATCCGCCGGGCGCGCTCCACGCGCCACAGGGCGTGGTTGGAGGCCCCGAGGCGGGTGACCGTACCCGTCTCGACCAGCAGGGAAAGCGCCTGGGCCGTCTCCTCGAGCGGCACCGACCTGTCCTCCATGTGCAGCCAGTAGAGGTCGAGGCGGTCGGTGCCCAGCCGGCGCAGGCTGCCCTCGGCCGCCGCCTTGATCGCGGCCGCCGACAGGCCCTCCCGGTTGGCCGGCCACTCGCCGTCGCCGGCCGGCTCGGCCCCCGCCTTCGTGCTGAGGAGGATCCGGTCGCGCATTCCGGGCCGCCGTGCCAGCCACTCACCGACGACCCGCTCGCTGTGCCCGCCGTGGCCGCTCGGATCGGCCCAGAACGCGTAGCAGTTGGCGGTGTCGATCACCGTGCCGCCCGCCGCCACGAACCGGTCCAGCAGATCGAACGAGGCCCGCTCGTCGACCCGGGTCCCGAAATGCATGGTGCCCAGCGCGAGACGCACCTGTGTCATGCCGTCCTCCATCGCAGATGTGTTCGGGGAACGGCTCCCGAGTGTGGCACCTGGAGCGGACTCAAGGTCAACCCGTGCGGATCGTCAGATTCCCAGCCGGGCGGCGACGCCGTCGAGCACGGACTCCAGGCCCAGCTCGAACTGCCAGTCGTCGTCGTCCTTCCTGACGCCCTCGCGGATGTAGCGCTCGAACGCGGGATAGCGGCCCGACTCCAGCAGCCACTTCATGCGGGACGAGTAGAGGGTGCGCAGGTCGTCCATCTTCTCCGCGCCCTCCTTGCGCATCAGCCGGGCCATCCTGATCCGGGCGGTGGTCGCCCCGGTGACGAACGCCGTGACCGTGCCGACGACGGTCATCGCCGTGTCGGCGTCGAGGCCGAGGCCGTCGAGCGACGCGAGCAGCCGGTCGGTCCGCGCGACGAAGCTGGGCGTCAGCGGCCCGGCCTGGGCTGTGGTCTCCACCAGCCAGGGGTGACGCAGCATGAGGGCGCGCAGCCGCTGGGCGGACACCCGCAGGACCTCCCGCCAGTCGCGGCCCTCCGCGGCCCGCGCCTCCTCGGCGTAGACCGCGTCCACCATCAGCTCGATCACGTCGTCCTTGCCGCGCACGTATCGGTAGAGGCCCATCGTGGCGACACCGAGCCGCTCGGCCAGCCGGCGCATCGAGACCGCGTCGAGCCCCTCGGCGTCTGCGATCTCCACGGCCGCCGCGGCGATCTGCGCGTGGGTCAGCGCCGCGCGGGGCGGCCGGGCGGGGCGCTCCATCCGCTGCCAGATGGACTCGTGGACGCCGTCCCATGCGTCGCCCCCGGTGTCGTCCGCTCTCTTCCCGGCCATCGTCGTGCTCCTCCCGGTTCGGTATGTACATCGTACTCGGACTTGTACACCGTACGCAGCAACGCGTACGGTGTACTCGTTGCGTACGAGGTACACACCTCATGGAGGAAACCATGTCCGGAGACGACGACCGGCTCAACGTGGCCATGATCATCGGGAGCGTCCGGGACGGGAGGGTGGCGCCCCTCGTCGCCAACTGGTCGGCCGCTCAGGCGGAGCGGCGCGGCGACGTCGCGCTCGACGTGATCGACCTGGCCGAGACCCGCCTCCCGGACGGGCTGCGCGGGCACTTCGGCGGCGAGAAGCCGGAGGAGGTCACAGGGCTCCAGCCCCGGGTGGAGGCCGCGGACGCCTTCGTCGTCGTGACCCCGGAGTACAACCGCAGCTTCCCCGCGGCGCTCAAGCTGATGATCGACAGCTACCACCGGGAGTGGGCGGCCAAGCCCGTCGGGTTCGTCTGCTACGGCGGCATGTCCAGCGGCCTGCGGGCCGTCGAGCAGCTCAGGCTCGTCTTCGCCGAGCTGCACGCGGTGACGATCCGCGACTCCGTCGCCTTCCAGAGCCCCTGGACGCTGTTCGACCCGGAGGGGAACTGGCCGAAGGACCCCGCGGGCCCCGAAGGCGCCGCCAAGGTCATGCTCGACGAGCTCGTCTGGTTCGGCCGGGCCCTGCGCGAGGCGCGGGCGGCCCGGCCGTACGGGGGCTGAGATGGGCTCCCTGCTCCGCTCCGCCCTGCGGCCCCGCCGAGGCGCGGTCGCACTGATCGGCGTGCTCCAGATCGCGCAGGCGCTCGCCGCCCTCCTGCTGCCCACGATCAACGCCACACTCATCGACGACGGCGTGCTGCGCGGCGACACCGGGCTGATCGTGCGTCTGGGCGGCCTCATGGCGGCCGGGACGCTGGCACAGGTCCTGTGCTCGGCCGTGGTGGGAGTCCTCGCCGCCAGGACCGCCGCCGCCGTCGGCCAGGACCTCCGCGCCGCCGTCTACGCGAAGGTCCAGTCGTTCTCCTCCCGGGAGGTGGCCCGCTTCGGCGTGCCGTCCCTGATCACCCGCACCGTCGGCGACGTGCAGCAGGTGCAGACGCTGGTCTTCATGGGACTGACCGGGCTGGCCGCGACGCCGATGATCTTCCTCGGCGGGGTGGTCATGGCGCTGCGGCAGGACCTGCGCCTGTCCACGCTGCTGCTGATCGCGCTGCCCGCGCTGTCGGTCGTCCTGTGGGCGATCCTGCGCCGGCTCACCCCGCTGGCACAGGCGACGCAGCGCGGCGTCGACCAGGTCAACCGGCTCGTCCGCGAGCAGATCGCCGGCGTCCGGGTCGTCCGGGCGTTCGCCGCCGAGGAGCGCGAACGCGCCAGGTTCGCCGAGGCCAACGACGCACTGCTGGACGCGTCCGTACGCGCGGCGCGACTGGCGGCCGTGATGTACCCCGCCGGGATGCTCATCGGCAACCTCTGCGGCGTGGCGGTCGTCTGGTACGGCGGGCACCTCGTCGACGACGGGATCACCCAGGTGGGCTCACTGGTCGCGTTCCTCAACTACCTGGCCGTGATCCTGGGCTCCGCCCTGCTCGCGACCTTCACCGTCCTGGCCGCGCCGCGGGCCCGGGTCTCCGCCCTCCGGGTGCGCGAGGTGCTGGAAACCGGGACGGAACCGCTCGGCGACGATCCGACCTGGCGAGGCCGGTCTTGGCAGGGCGAGGTGGAGATCCGCGACGCGCACGTGCGCTATCCGGGCGCCGAGGAGCCGGTGCTGCGCGGTGTGAACCTCGTCGCCCGGCCCGGCGAGACCGTCGCGATCGTCGGCTCCACCGGCTCGGGCAAGACGACCCTGCTGAACCTCGTCGCCCGGCTGCTCGGCCCGACCGGCGGGCAGGTGCTCCTGGACGGGACGGACCTCGCGTCGCTGCCACCGGAGGAACCGGCCGGCGTCGTCGGTCTGGTGCCGCAGCGGCCGTACCTGTTCTCCGGGACCATCGCCGCCAATCTCAGGTACGGCAGGCCCGAGGCGACGGACGCGGAGCTGTGGCAGGCGCTGGAGGTCGCGCAGGCGCGTGACTTCGTCGAGGCGCTGCCGGAGGGTCTGGAGACGCCGCTCGGGCAGGGGGGCACGTCGTTGTCCGGCGGCCAGCGCCAGCGTCTGACGGTGGCGCGGGCCCTGGCCGCCCGGCCCCGGGTCCTGCTGCTCGACGACCCGTTCTCGGCGCTCGACCCGGTCACCGAGCGGGCGCTCACCGGCGCGCTGGCGCGGGAGACCCGCGACGTCGCCGTCCTCCTGGTCGCCCAGCGGATCTCCTCGGCCCGGCACGCCGACCGGGTGGTGGTGCTCGACGAGGGCCGGGTCGCCGGGGCCGGCACCCACGAGGAGTTGCTGGTCTCCTGCCCCGCCTACCGCGACATCGTGTCCTCCCAGACAGGCCTGGAGGTGGCCGCATGACAGCCCGGAAACGAGGCGTCGTCCGGCGCCTGCTGGAAGACGCCCGCCCGGAACTCCCGCTCGCCGTGGCCGCCCTGGTCTGCGCGGCCGGGGCCGTGGCCCTGACCGTGACGGTCCCCCGGCTGCTCGGCGCGGCCACCGACGTGGTGCTGTCCACCGCGACCGGGCGCCACGGGGTGGACTTCGCCGCGACCGGCCGGATCCTGCTGGCCGCCCTCGCCTGCTACCTGGCGGCGTTCGGTCTCTCCTTCGTCCAGCAGCGGGCGACCGCGACCGTCGTGCAGCGGCTGGTCTTCCGGCTGCGGGAGCGGACCCAGGCCAAGCTCGCACGGCTGCCGCTGGCCTACTTCGACGGGCGGCAGCGGGGCGAGGTGCTCTCGCGCGCCGGCAACGACGTCGACAACGTCGGCCAGACACTGCAGCAGGTGCTCGGCGTGGCGGTCACCGCGCTGCTCACGCTCGTCGGCGTGCTCGCGATGATGGTGTGGACCTCGCCGCTGCTCGCCCTGGTCTCGGTCGTCATGGTGCCTCTCTCCGTCGTGGCCGCCAGAGTGGTCGGCAGGCGGGCGCAGCCGAGGTTCGCCGAGCAGTTCGCGGCCACGGGCCGGCTGAGCGCCCACGTCGAGGAGACCTACACCGGGCACGCCCTGGTCAGGGTCTTCGGCCGGCGGCGCCAGGCCGTACGGGAGTTCGGCGAGCGCAACGACGCGGTGTTCCGCGCGGGGTTCCGCGCGCAGCTGCTGTCCAGCCTGATCGGGCCGTCGATGTCGCTCGTCATGAACCTCAACTACGTGCTCGTCGCGGTGATCGGCGGCCTGCGGGTGGCGGCCGGGGCGCTGTCGGTCGGTGACGTGCAGGCGTTCATCCAGTACTGCCTGCAGTTCGGGCAGCCGGTCAACCAGGTCACGTCGATGTCCACTCTCCTGCAGTCGGTGCTCGCCTCGGCCGGGCGGATCTTCGAACTGCTCGACGAGGACGAGGAGGAGCCGGTGCGCGACCCCGTCCGCCTGCCGGCCGCGACCACCAGCCGGGTGGTCTTCGAGAACGTCTCGTTCCGGTACGCGTCCGACCGTCCCCTCATCGAAGACCTGTCCCTGGTCGCGGAGCCGGGGCAGACCGTCGCGATCGTCGGCCCGACCGGCGCGGGCAAGACCACGCTGATCAACCTGCTCATGCGCTTCTACGACGTCACGGGCGGGCGCATCACGGTGGACGGGGTGGACATCGCGCGGGTGCCCCGGCGGCAGCTGCGCGCCAGGATCGGCATGGTGCTGCAGGACACCTGGCTGCGGCACGGCACGATCGCCGACAACATCGCGTACGGCGCCGGCGACGTGCCGCGCGAGCGGATCGTCGAGGTGGCCAGGGCCACCGGCGTCGACCACCTCGTGCGCACGCTGCCCGACGGGTACGACACGGTGGTCGACGACGACGGCGAAGGGCTCAGCGCGGGCGAGCGGCAGCTCGTCACCATCGCCCGCGCCTTCCTGGCCGGTCCCCCGATCCTGGTGCTCGACGAGGCCACCAGCGCGCTCGACACCCGCACCGAGATGCTGGTGCAGCGGGCCATGACCTCGCTGCGGGCCGGGCGCACGGGATTCGTCATCGCCCACCGGCTGTCGACCATCAGGAACGCCGACCTGATCCTCGTGCTGGACGAGGGGCGGATCGTGGAGCAGGGCACGCACGACGAGCTGCTGGCGGCGGGCGGCGCCTACGCCCGGCTGTACCGTGCTCAACTCTCCGGGGCTCAACTCTCCGGAGCTCAGGCCGGTTCGGCGTCATCAACCTCTGCCCCCGCGTCGCGATCACCGCGACAGTTCATCACAGACGCCGTAGGAGGGCGGAGCGGTCAGCTGTGCGAGCCGCCGTCCACGCGGACCTCCACCCCGTTGAGGTAGGCGCCGTCCGCCGAGGCGGCGTACGCGATGGTCCCGGCGATGTCCTCCGGGCGGCCCGCCCTTCCCCAGAGGGGATAGGTGCGCGCGTACCAGGAGGTGTCGATGCCGGCGAAGGTCTCCCGGTCGGCGGTCAGCGGCGTGGCGACGCCGCCGGGCGAGATCGGGACGACGCGGATGCGGCGCGGCGCCAGCTCGGCGGCGAGGCTGATCGAGAACGACAGCAGCGCGCCCTTGGACGCCGCGTAGCCGGTCATCCAGGGATGCGCCTTCGTCGCCGCCGTCGAGGTGACGTTCACGATGACCCCGGTGCGGTCCGGGATGTGCGGCAGCACCTCCCGGCATAACACGACCGGGGCGAACACGTTGATCGCGAAGATCCGCCGGTAGTCGTCGAGCCGCAGCGACTCCATCGGGGTCACCCGCAGCACGCCGGCCACATTGGCCAGCACGTCCACCCGGCCGAGGCGGGCGACGGCCGCGGCCGCGGCCGACTCCACCGCCGGCTCGTCCGCCAGGTTCGCCCGCCAGGGGATGAAGCGGTCGGTCCCGCCCGCGAGCTTGCCGGTCTCCGCGAGCCCGTCCTCGTCCCGGTCCACGGCGAACACCGTGGCGCCCTCGTCCAGCAGCCGTACGGCGGCCGCCCTGCCGATGCCCGACGCCGCCCCGGTGAGCAGCACGTTCTTACCGTCGAACCGCTTCATCACGCCTCCCTGGCGACTGCGCGGCCGGCGCGGCGGCCGAAGAAGGTGCCGTCACCGAGTGACGTGCCGCTGATGTAACCCCCGCCGTGCATGCCCGAGGAGGCGCGGCCCGCCGCGTACAGCCCGGGGATGGGCCGTCCGGACTGGTTCAGCACCTCGCCGTCCACGGTCGTGCGCAGGCCGCCGAGCGTGAAGCCGGCGGCTCCGGTCCCCT
>NZ_JBFAOO010000285.1:0-7143 GCF_040675265.1 Microbispora sp. NPDC049633 | reverse complement strand
CGCGTGCCGGGGTTCGAGAACGTGCCGGCGATCGTGGCCGCCGCTCCCGCTCGTCCTCCGGCAGCGGCGAGCGCCAGCGCACGCCCTTGCGCACCGCCAGCACGCCCACCCCCGCCGGGCCGCCCCACTTGTGCGCGCTCGCGGTGAGGACCGACCAGCCCTCGGGGAGCGGCATGCGACCAGCGGACTGGGCGGCGTCGACCAGCAGCGGCACGCCCGCCTCCCGGCAGGCCCGCGCCGCCTCCTCGACCGGCTGGAGCGTCCCGACCTCGTGGTTGGCGGTCTGCAGGCACGCCAGGGCCGTGCCGGGCCGCGCGACGGCCTCGGCGAACGCGCCCGCGTCCACCCGGCCCGTACGGCTCACGCCCACGAGCTCCACCTCGCCGCCCGCGCGCTCGTGGACCTCGCCCGCGTGCAGGACGCTGGAGTGCTCGACGGCGCCCGCCACCAGGCGCGTCCCGGCCCGCCGGCGGCCGGCCAGCGTGCCGAGCACCCCGAGGTGGACTGCCTGCGTCCCCGACGAGGTGAACGACACCTCGTCGGGCCGGGCGCCGATCAGTTCGGCTAC
Organism: Microbispora sp. NPDC049633; assembly: GCF_040675265.1. NCBI lineage: Bacteria > Bacillati > Actinomycetota > Actinomycetes > Streptosporangiales > Streptosporangiaceae > Microbispora > Microbispora sp. NPDC049633. The sequence goes on along the minus strand of NZ_JBFAOO010000285.1, from coordinate 6,575 downwards.
CTCCGCCCTCGCGCGCTCCAGTAACATCTGGGCGCGGCGCGCCGTGCCGTACAGGCGGGCGGGATCGGCCCAACCGGCGTCGATCGCCGCCAGCAGGGCGTCACGGGCCGCGGGATGGAGAGGTTCGGTCGAAGCCGCGTCCAGGTAGGCCACAGTTGAGACATTAACGGGGGCTGGTCAGGGGGGCGGCGCCGGTCCGCGCTAATGTGTCCCCCAGCGTGAACTCAGCTAAGTAAAGGGCAGACCGGCCGGAAGGTTGGTGCCGGTCTCACCTAAGGGTCAATTGGAAAAACCGCCCAGGAGAGGAACTCTTGGGCTTCATCTGTGGGGTAGGCGATCCGTGAGTCCGACCCGCCGTACGACACGGCGACCGTGGGCACGCCGCCGGTTGCCCGGAGCCGCCGCCGTGGCGCTGCTGGTGGCGTCCGGCACGGCGTGTAGCAACCAGGCGATCGATCAATGGTCCCGTGGGGGCATGCCGGAAGGTGTCACCAAGCAGGCCGGCATCATCCAGACGCTCTGGAACGGGAGCTGGATCGCGGCTCTCGCCACCGGCGTGGTCGTCTGGGGACTGATCCTGTGGGCGTGCATCTTCCACCGGAAGAAGAAGAACAGTCCCGACCAGTTGCCTCCGCAGGTGCGCTACAACCTGCCGATCGAGATCCTCTACACGGTGGTCCCGGTCATCATGGTCGCGGTCTTCTTCTACTTCACGGCCCGTGACGAGACCGAGGTCACGCGGATCACCAAGGCCGCCCCGGTCAAGGTGGCCGTCGAGGGCTACCAGTGGAGCTGGCGCTTCACCACCGAGTACCAGGGCCAGAAGGCCGTGGTCGCGGGTGTGCCGGTGGACCTCAGCAAGCAGAGCGAGCAGACCCCGCAGGGTCCGCAGCTCGTGCTGCCGGTCAACACCCAGGTGCAGTTCGACCTGCACTCGCCCGACGTCATCCACTCGTTCTGGGTGCCGGCGTTCCTGTTCAAGCAGGACGTCTTCCCGGGCAACGTGCACAACCACTTCCAGATCACGACGCTCGACAAGACGGGTGTCTTCGTCGGCCGTTGCGCCGAGCTCTGCGGCAGCGACCACAGCAAGATGCTGTTCTCCGTGAAGCTCGTCCCGCAGGCCGAGTTCGACCAGTACATCAAGAGCCAGGCGGGGAGTGCGCAGTGACCGCCATCCAGGAACCGGTCGGCGTCGCCGCGCGGCCGTACACCAAGGGCACGGTCATCGCCAAGTGGCTGTCCTCGACCGACCACAAGGTGATCGGGCACCTCTACCTGATCACGTCGTTCGTCTTCTTCCTCATCGGCGGCCTCATGGCGCTGGTGATGCGGGCCGAGCTCGCGCAGCCGGGGCTGCAGGTCGTCAGCAACGAGCAGTTCAACCAGCTGTTCACGATGCACGGCACGATCATGCTGCTCATGTTCGCGACGCCGCTGTTCGCCGGCTTCGCCAACGAGCTGATGCCGCTGCAGATCGGCGCCCCCGACGTGGCGTTCCCCCGGCTGAACATGGTGAGCTACTGGCTCTACCTGTTCGGCAGCACGATCGCCGTCCTCGGCTTCTTCACCCCGGGTGGCTCGGCGTCGTTCGGCTGGACCGCGTACGCGCCGCTGTCGAACGCGGTGACGTCGCCCGGCCTGGGCAGCGACCTGTGGATCATGGGTCTGGCGCTGTCCGGCCTCGGCACCATCCTCGGCGCGGTGAACTTCATCACCACGATCCTCACCATGCGCGCCCCCGGCATGACGATGTTCCGGATGCCGATCTTCACCTGGAACATCCTGCTGACCAGCATCCTGGTGCTGCTGGCCTTCCCGGTGCTGGCCGCCGCGCTGCTCGCCCTGGAGGCCGACCGCAAACTGGGCGCGCACATCTTCGACTCACCCACCGGCGGGCCGATGCTGTGGCAGCACCTGTTCTGGTTCTTCGGCCACCCCGAGGTCTACATCATCGCGCTGCCGTTCTTCGGCATCATCACCGAGGTCCTGCCGGTCTTCAGCCGTAAGCCGATCTTCGGCTACATCGGCCTGGTGGGCGCGACCATCGCCATCGCGGGTCTGTCCGTCACCGTGTGGGCCCACCACATGTTCGTGACCGGCCAGGTGCTGTTGCCGTTCTTCTCGTTCATGACGTTCCTCATCGCGGTGCCCACCGGGGTGAAGTTCTTCAACTGGATCGGCACGATGTGGCGCGGGCACCTGTCGTTCGAGTCGCCGATGCTGTTCGCGGTCGGCTTCCTGGTGACCTTCCTGTTCGGTGGCCTGACCGGCGTCATCCTGGCCTCGCCGCCGCTGGACTTCCACGTCAGCGACACCTACTTCGTCGTCGCGCACTTCCACTACGTGGTCTTCGGCACCGTGGTGTTCGCGATGTTCGCGGGCTTCTACTTCTGGTGGCCGAAGTTCACCGGCAAGATGCTCAACGACAAGATCGGCAAGCTCCACTTCTGGCTGCTGTTCTTCGGCTTCCACCTGACCTTCCTGGTGCAGCACTGGCTGGGCGTCATCGGCTTCCCCCGGCGGTACGCCGACTACTCGGCGAGCGACGGCTTCACCGACCTGAACATGGTCTCCTCCGCCGGCGCCCTCCTGCTGGGCCTGTCCACCCTGCCGTTCTTCTACAACGTCTGGGTGACGTGGCGGAAGGCGCCCAAGGTCACCGTGGACGACCCGTGGGGCTTCGGCGGCTCGCTCGAGTGGGCGACCTCCTGCCCGCCGCCGCGGCACAACTTCCTGTCGCTGCCGCGGATCCGGTCCGAGCGCCCGGCGTTCGACCTCAAGTACCCGCACATCACCGCCAAGCCTGAGCTGGTGGAGGAGTCCCGATGAAGATCCAGGGATGGATGTTCCTGCTCTGCGGCATCTTCTTCGCCGCCGCGGACGTGGTCTACTGGTTCTGGTCGAAGGAGCCGACCGGCACCACCGCCATGGCGATCTCCGTCGGCCTGGCCCTCATGATCGGCTACTACCTGCTGTTCACGGCGCGTCGCATCGGCGACCAGCCGGAGGACAACAAGGAAGCCGAGATCAGCGACGGCGCGGGCGAGATCGGCTTCTACAGCCCGCACAGCTGGTGGCCGCTGTTCGTCTGCCTGTCGGCCGCGCTGACGTTCTTCGGCTTCGCCGTCGGCTGGTGGCTGTTCTTCATCGGCCTGTTCTGCACGGTCATGGCCATGATCGGGTTCGTGTTCCAGTACTACCGGGGCAACTTCTCGCACTGATTCCGTGAACCCCGCTGTGCGGCCGGTCGGCGATCTCGCCGACCGGTCGTCGGCGTTCTTTGCCTGTACGAGGTGCCCAGACAGCCCGAACGGTACGCCAACGGGGAATAACCCCCAGAAAGCGACGCTAGGGGGACGGACGTGCGTGCTGGTGCGGGGGTGCTGGCCCTTCTCGTGGTGGTTGCCGGGTGTTCCACGTCGGGTGGACAGGACGAGGATCGAGACGCCAGGACGGCGATCAGCATCAGCCCGCTCGACGGCGCCGCCGACCTGCCGCCCGAGCTCCCGATCCTTATCGGCGCGGCGGGCGGCAAGCTCACGCATGTGGCCGTACAGGCCGCAGGGAGGCCCGTGGCGGGCGTGTTCAGCCCCGACCGCACCCAGTGGCGCAGCGAGCGTCCCATGGCCCCTGGCACCGCCTACAGCGTCGAGGCGACGGCCGCGGGCCCCGGCGGCCCGGCGACCAGGACCGTCCGCTTCGCCACGAAGCAGGCCGCCAAGACCTTCGGCATCTCCACCCTGCTGCCCAACAAGCAGGACACCGGCCTCACGGTCGGCGTCGGCATGCCGATCATCATCACCTTCGACAAGCCGATCACCGACCGGGTGTCGGTCGAGCGCAACCTGGTCGTGCGGGCGTCCAAGCCCATCGAGGGCGCCTGGCACTGGCTCGACGACAAGAACGTGGTCTACCGCCCCGAAAAGTACTGGCCGACGTACACGAAGGTCCGCGTCACCGCACGTCTGGCCGGCATCAGGGGCGGCGAGGGCATGTACGGCAAGCAGGACTACGTCCGGGACTTCGAGATCGGCCGTTCGCAGATCAGTGTGGCCGACACCCAGACCCACCACATGAAGATCGAGCGGGACGGCAAGCAGATCAAGAACATGCCGATCAGCGCGGGCATGGGCGGCGTGATGCGCCACCACACCACCAGCGGCATCCACGTGGCGATGTCCAGGGAGGACGTCACGGTCATGACCTCGCCGGACGCCGGCCCGGGCCAGGCCGGCTACTACCAGACCACCGTCTACAACACCGTGCGCATCTCCAACAGCGGTGAGTACGTCCACTCGGCGCCCTGGTCGGTGGGCGACCAGGGCAACTCCAACGTGAGCCACGGCTGCGTGAACGTCAGCCCGGAGAACGGCAAGTGGTTCAAGGAGAACACCCTGATCGGCGACCCGATCATCGTGACCGGCACGCCGCGCAGGCTGGAGGCGACCAACGGCTGGAGCTACTGGCAGGACTCCTGGCCGGTCTGGCTCAAGCACAGCCGCCTGCGCGCCGCTCCCGCCGACACCCTCTGAACGGGCCCTCGTCCTTCGGCGCGTGGTGACGGGCCTCGTGGCCGCGGAAGACCGCCAAGCACACCGCCAGGACCGTCGCGAACACCGGCAGCCACGCCAGGCGGACGGCCACCCATCCGGGATCTACGGGGGCGGTGTGCAGCCCGGGCAGCGCCCGGTCCGCGACGCGCAGGGCCGTCGCCGTGACCGCGATCAGCGCGGTCTGGTGCCACAGGAAAATCGTCATCGCGGCGAGGTTGGCCGTCGTCACGAGCGCCCATGCGGCGGGACGCCGCAGCACCCGCCGCAGGGGGCCGGACAGCACCAGGGCCGCGCCGCACTGGGACAGCCCGAACGTCACGGCCGCCAGAGTGGGCGGGGCCTGGTTGGAGACCGGGGCGCCGGGCACGCCGACCATGGACGCCGGGTAGCCGGCCCACAGGACGAGACCTGTGGTGGCCGCGGCCCCGCCGAGGAGCAGCGCCCACCTGGTCACCCGCCCGTCCAGGCGTCCGCCGGCCCACAGGACGCCGAGACAGTACGGCACCAGCCAGCCGGTCCCCAGGTTGATCCAGCCGACCCAGGACGGCCCGTCCAGACCGAACCTGACGAGATCGGCGACGGCCACGGCGGCGAGCGGCCACACCGGGTGCAGGCGGGTGACGAGCGGGGTCGCCGCCGTCAGCGCCGCGAAGACCAGCAGGAACCACATCGGCGACCACACCAGCTTGACCAGCGCGTACACGGTGCCCGGGTCGGCGCCCCACGCGAGCATCGCCACGGCGGCCGCGCTCCACACCCCGAGCAGGGGCGCGATCGGGCGGAACAGGCGGGTCATCCGGGCGGCGGCCCATCGCCCGTGGCCGGCGCCCCGGTCCCGGGCACGGCCGCGGCTCTCCACGGCCATCCGGCCACCGACGAAGAAGAACACCGCCATGGTCTGGAGCAGCCAGGAGACGGGCGTGAGGTGCGGCAGGTACTTCAGCGGGCTGGTGACGCGGAGGGTGCCGCTGTCGGCGACCACGGCGGTCACCAGCCAGTGGCCGAGCACCACGCCGAGGATGGCGAAGGCGCGAAGGGCGTCGACGGCGCGGTCACGTGGTGTCTGCGAGGCCCGCGCGCGCGGAGTCTGCGAGACGCGCTCGCGCCGGGCCGGTGCCACGGCGTCGGCGCGCCCGGCGAAGTCGTCAGTCACGGCGCATTCCGGCGGGAGCGCGCCCGGAGACGATCAGGGCGATGTTCGCCAGCGCGGGCGATCCGTCCTTCAGATAGTCGCTGTGGCCGGCGTCGCCCGCGAAGAAGATCCGCGCGCCGAACCGGGGGGACAGGGGATCCGCCCCGAGCCCGATCGTGCCGGGGGACAGGCGCACCGCCGCGTGCGGCAGGTGGGCCACCCAGTCCCCGGCACCGCGGGTGGCCCACACCGCCGCCCGGGTGCGCATCGCCGCCGCGTCGTCCACACCGGCGCCGGGGCTGCCGTAGAGGACGATGTCCGCCACCTCCAGGCCGGGTGCGGCCCGGCCGCACACCACGCCGCCGTACGAGTGGCACAGCAGGCTGAGGCGGGCGGCGGGCCTGAGCCGGGCCAGGTCGCGCACGAAGGCACGCAGGGCGGGGACGGCCTCGTCCGCGCGGCCGGGGGTCATCGCCTGGAGGCTCACGGTGCTCGGGGTCCGGTATCCGAGCCAGGCGACCACGGCTCCCCGTCCGCCGATCGCCCGCTGCAGCCGCATCGCGCCCCCGCGCAGGAGCCCGTACGTGTCGAGGCCGGTGCCCGAGCCGGGGACGAGGACCGCGATCCGGTCGGCGGCGGCCAGGTCGCCGAACACCTCGGCGGTCCGGCCGCCGTCGCGGCCGTCGAAGGACAGGAAGTGCCGCGCGGGGTCGGCCATCGCCTTCAGCATCGCGGCCCGCCACCGGTGCCCCGCCGCTGCGGCGGTCCGCATGGCCGTCTCGATGGCGTCGCGGCTGGCGGCGTACCGCTCGGCCAGGCTCGCGGTGGTCGCGGCCCGGAGCGGGGGCAGGGAAGGCGGGGCGGGCGCCGGGACCGCCTCGGGACGC
>NZ_JBFAOO010000284.1:0-7215 GCF_040675265.1 Microbispora sp. NPDC049633 | reverse complement strand
GACCAGGCTGCCGGCGACCGCGGCGGCGCTCCACACGCCGTTGCTCAATCCGATCGCGGTCGGGCCGTTGCCGGACCGCTGGGCCCACACGGGCAGCAGGACGGTGTTGAACGCCGCGTCCAGCAGGTTGGTGATCCCGACCATGACGATGACGGTGAGCAGCAGCGGCTCCCCCCGCAGGAAGGTGAAGCCCTCGCCGAAACGCCGCCAGTAGCCGGACGCGGCCGGGGCGTGGTCCGCCTCAGCGGGGCGTCCCATGCCGCGCGGCAGGGCGAGCGCGATGATCAGCGACCCGAGGGCGAAGCACACGGCGTTGAGGACCAGGCCGGTCAACGGCCCCAGCAACGCCACCATGAAGCCGCCGGCCGCCGGGCCGAGGGTCGAGGCCAGCCGCTCGGTCACGCCGGACAGGCCGGTCGCCCGCTCCAGCGGCACTCGGGCGCGCTCGGCCGCCTCCGGGACCATGATCTCCTTGGCCAGGTCGCCGGGGCCGCGCACGGCGCCGATGACCGCGACCAGGGCGAGCAGCACCGGGAAGGACAGCAGGCCCGTGGCGTGCAGCAGGGGCACGGCGCCGGCGGCGGCCGCGCTGGCCGCGTCGGTGCTCCAGGAGATCACTCGCGGTCCGGCCCGGTCCACCAGCGGCCCGGTCAGCGCCTTGACCACCACGTAGGGGGTCATCTCGCAGAAGGCCACCAGCCCGGTCTGGGTGGCGCTGCCGGTCGTGACCAGGACGAACCACGGCAGTGCGATGGCCGACACGCGGGTGCCGGTCAGCGCGACCGCCATGGCCGCCAGCAGCCCGCTCAGCGGGCGCAGCCTGCGGACGTGCGACGGAGCGGCGGTGATCGCGTCCTCCCCCGTCATCGCGCGTCGTCTTCCGGCGCGGCGGACGTGTCCAGTTCGGGCAATATGTGCACGATCACCGACACGCGTTCGGCGCCCGCCGGGGCGCCGTCCGCCTCCGGGATGTCCCTGCGGTGCCGGCTGACGACCGCCCACAGCTCCTCCCTCAGGGCGGTGGCCTCCTGCGGGGTCAGCCGCAGCGCCCAGTCGCTCATGTCGGTCGCGTCCCGCCACGCGGGCGGCATCGTCTGCAGCTCGTTGATCGCGCGCTGGACGCGCAGGGTGTGGGTGGCGGCGACCGACTGCAGATACGCCAGCATCGCCTCGGGCTCCCGCTCGATCAGGTCCGGGTCGTTGAGCCAGGTCGACCAGTGGGCCGCGCGCCACCAGCGCTCGCGGGCGTTCCCGCGCCCGGTGTCCTCCTCGACGAAGCCCGCGGCGGCGAGCCTGCGCAGGTGATAGCTGGCCGCGCCGGAGTTGATGTTCAGCAGCTCGGCGAGCCGGGTGGCCGTCGACGGGCCGTGCTTGCGCAGCAGGCCCACCACCTGCACCCGCACGGGATGCGCGAGCGCCCGCAGCCCCTTGGCGTCCAGGACGACCGCGTCCTGCGCGGCCGGAGAGTAAGGCGTCTCACCGTGATCGGTCATGCCCCCACCATAAACCGCAAACAGTTCTTCGCAAACATCTGTTTGCGGTTTTTGTGTCCGCCCTCACGTGAAGGACGGCGCCGGGGGCAGCTGGGACACCTGGTCCAGAACCGGCCCGAGTTCGCGCCGAGCCAGCCGGCGGATGGTCCAGACATGCCTTATCCGCGGCACGGCCGTCGGGAATCGCGTGAACCGCGCACGCCACCGGTCGTCGAAGGACAGGATCCCCTCGAGGGGGAAGTCCCACGGGAGCCCTTTGGTGCGCGGCGCGGGCGGGATGTCCGGCAGACGCGGTAGCGGCGGCCACACGGTGCCGGCCGCCTCGGCGGACGACCTCGTCGCGTACTCCTGTGCGACGCCCTCCCGGAAGGCGCGATAGTCCTCGTCGCCGTAGACGAGCAACAGCAGCCGGGCAGGTGCGACGGTGCGTACCGCTGCCGGTGCCGTCGCCGGCACCGGCAGCAGGAGGCGGACCCGATCCGACCGCCGGAAGCGGCGGCCGGATCACTGGGCTGGATCACTGGGCTGGATCATTGGGCCGGTTCGAGGGCCTCCTTGCCGTACACGGTCAGGTCGCCCTCGCCCGGCGCGGGCGGCTTCGGCGTACGGCGCATGCGCTCCTTCAGCCGCTCCACCATGGTGTAGAGCGTCGGCACCAGCACCAGCGTGAGCAGCGTCGAGGAGATCAGGCCGCCGATCACGACGATGGCCAGCGGCTGGGAGATGAACCCACCCGAACCGGTCACACCCAGCGCCATCGGGGTGAGCGCGCAGATCGTCGCGATCGCGGTCATCAGGATGGGGCGAAGCCGCCGCCGGCCGCCCTCCACCACCGCCTCCACCACGCCCAGCCCCTGCTCGCGGTACTGGTTGATCAGGTCGATCAGCACGATCGCGTTGGTGACGACGATGCCGATCAGCATCAGCATGCCGATCAGCGCGGGCACGCCGAGCGCCGTGTCGGTGGCCAGCAGCAGCCCGATCGCACCGGTCGCCGCGAACGGGATCGACACCAGCAGGATCAGCGGCTGCACCAGGCTGCGGAACGTCGCCACCATGATCATGAAGACGATCGCCACCGCGAGCAGCATGGCCAGCCCCAGATCGGCGAACGCCTCCTGCTGGTCGGAGCTCGCGCCACCGATCTCGTACGTCACCCCCGCCGGCAGCGTCAGCGTCTTCAGCGTGTCGGTGACCTTCGCGGTGATCGCCCCCAGATCGGACGCGTCGGCGGTGCCCGACACCGTCGCGGTGCGGTCGCCGTCCTGACGGGTGATCTGGGTCGGCCCGTCGGCCTTCACCACGTCGGCGACGTCACCGAGCTTCACCAGGCCCGTCGCGGTGGGAATCGAGAGCTTCCTGATCGCCGCGACGTCCTCCGGCGTGTCACCGCCGGCGCGCAGGATCACGTCGCTGGAGCGGCCGCCGACGTCGACCGAGCCGACCGGCGCGCCGCGGAACGCCTGCGCGACCAGCTGCCCGATCCCGGCCTCGGTCAGGCCGCGGGCGGCGGCCTTCTCCCGGTCCACGTGCACCTCGACCCGGGGAACGCTGTCCTCCAGGTTGGAGGCGACGTCCCGCAGTCCGTCCACCCCGGCCATCGCGTCGCGTACCGCGCCGGCCGCCGTCTTCAGCGCGGCCTGGTCCGAGCCCTGCACGATGACCTGCACCTGGTCGGAGTTGAACCCGCCGCCGCTGCCGCCGACCGTGACGTCGCCGATCCCCGTCAGGCCCTTCAGCCGTTCGCGGAGCCGCTCCTCCAGGGCGGAGGTGTCCACGCCCTCCTTCAGCGTCACCGAGAACGACGCCCGGTCGGCGGCGCCGCCGAGCCCGCCGAGGAAGCGGTTCCCGCCGCCTACCGTCACCTGGTGGGACTTCACGCCTCCGTCGGCCGCCAGCACCTCCTCGATCTTCTTGGCCGCCGCGTCGGTGGTCGCCAGGTCGGTCCCGGCCGGCATCCGCTGACTGATCTGCGTCGTGTCGTTGCCCGAGTTGTCGAGGAAGTTCGTCTTCAGATTGGGCGCCAGCGCCATCGTGGCGGCGAACACCACCACCCCGATCAGCACCGTGACCAGGCGCCGCCGGGTCGCGAACCGCAGCACCGGCAGATAGATCCGCTGCAGCGGGCTGCGCAGCTCCCTGCGCTCGGCGTCCTCGCGTACGGCCTGCGCCTCCTGCGGCGTGAGCGCGGGCGCCTTCAGGAACCAGTACGCCAGCACCGGGATGACGGTCAGCGAGACCAGCAGCGACGCCAGCAGCGCCACGGTCACCGTGATCGCGAACGGGCTGAACAACTGCCCCACCATCCCGCCGACGAAGGCGATCGGCAGGAACACCGCCACCGTGGTGAGCGTGGAGGCGGTCACCGCGCCGGACACCTCGCGCACGGCCGTGAGGATCGCCCGCCGCTTCTCCTCGCCGTAGGCGAGATGACGCTTGATGTTCTCCAGCACCACGATCGAGTCGTCGACCACCCGGCCCACGGCGATCGTCAGCGCCCCCAGCGTCAGCAGGTTCAGCGAGTAGTCGCCGATCCACAGCGCGATCAGCGCGATCACCACCGACATCGGGATCGACACCGCCGTGACCAGGGTCGAGCGGACCGACAGCAGGAACACCAGGATGACGAGCACGGCGAACGCCAGGCCCAGCAGACCCTCGGTGGTGAGGTCCTCGATGGACCGCTCGACGTACGGCGCCTGGTCGAACACCACGGTCAGCTCGGCGGTGTCGCCGAGGGCGCGCGTCAGGTCCGGCAGGGCGTCGTTGACGTCGTGGGAGATCTGCACGGCGTTGCCGTCGGGCACCATCGTGACCGACACGCCCAGGGTCGGGGTGCCGTTGGTGCGGGTGAGCGTGGTCGCGGCGGCGTCCTCGACCTTGATGTCGGCCACGGAGCCGAGCTTGACCGGCTTCGGCCGGGCCGCCGCGGCCCGCGCCTGTGCCGCCTGGGCCCCCTGTGCTGTCGCGCGCTGCGCCGCGCCCTGCCCGGCGGCCGCACCCGCGCTCTGGCCCGTGCTCTGGCCCGTGCTCTGGCCCGCGCTCGCGCCGCCGCGCTGCCCGGCCGCGCCGCCCTGACCCGCCGCCGGCGCGGCGGCGGGGGTCAGGTAGAGATTCTCGAGGTCCTTCACCGTACGCACCGGGTCGCCGATCTGCACGGTCAGCGACTTGCCGTCCTCGGTCAGCGTGCCGGCCGGGATGGACACCCCGTTGGCCCGCAGGAGGTCGGGGATGGCCGCGGCCGACAGGCCCAGCAGGGCGAGCCTGCCCTGGTCGGGGGTGATGACGACCCGCTGCTCACGGGCGCCGCTGACGGTCACGTCGCGCACGCCCTCGATCGACTGCAGCTCCGGCACCATGATCTTGTCGATCTTGTCGGCCATGGCGTGCTCGTCGCCGCCGTCGCCCACCGCGATCGCCATGACCGGGATGTCGTCGGTGCTGCCCGCCACCACCTGCGGATCGACGTCGGCCGGCAGCTGCGCCTTGATCCGGCTAACGGCCTGCTGCATCTTCCCGACCATCTGGTCGATGTCGGTGCCGAACTCGTAGGCCACCTGCACCTGCGACATCCCCTCACGGGAGGTGGAGGTGATGTCGGTGACACCGGCGATACCCTGGAACGCGCTCTCGATCGGCTTGGTGACCTGCTCCTCCACGATCTCGGGAGCGGCACCGGGATACGTCGCGACCGTGAACGCCGCCGGGAACTCCAGCGACGGGAAGAGCTGTTGCTTCAGCGAGGGGATCGCGAACAAGCCGAAACCCGCGAGCACCACCGCGATCATGATCACGAGAGTGCGGTTGGCAAGGCTCAGCCTGGCCAAGGAGGTCATCCGAGCTCCTGACATCGGGGGAAGAGTGTTCGGCCAACCCTAACACTTCGTACTATCCGAACATTCAGCTGTCGCATTAACGGCTGGTAACCTTTCCCCTCGAGAGGTGACAGTGAACGACAGCCCAGCCGAGCGGCGCACCGGAACCGGCGCGGCGGCCGCCCCCCGCCCGCAGCACGACCCCGCCACCCCTCCGGCGGCCCCGACCCCCGCACCCGCCCCTTCACAGGCCCCATCCCAGGACCCCGAGGAGGACGCCGAGCGCGGCTGTCTCATCGGCCGCCTGGCGGAGCTGCAGCGCAGCATGGGACGGTTCTTCGCCCGCGATCGCTCGATGCCGCTGCTGGCCTCCACCCTCACGATGCAGCAGCTCAAGGTCGTCATGTTCCTGTCGTTCGCCGGGTCCACCTCCGGGCAGGAGCTGGCCCGCCACCTCGGCGTCGGCCTGGCCACCGTCACCGGCATCGTCGACCGGGTCGTCGCCCAGGGCCTGGCCGCCCGGCACGAGGACCCCCACGACCGCCGCGTACGCCGCGTCGAGCTCACCGAGGCCGGGCGGCGGCTCACCACCGAGATCATCGAGGCCGGGACCGGCGGCTACATCCGCCTCCTGCGGCACCTCGACACCGAGACCCTGCGCACCATGGAGACGGTGATGCGCAAGATCGAGGACGCGATGCGCGAGATGCACGCCGACGACACCGGCACCGCCTGACCCCGTCCCCAGGCCCCGGCCGGGCCCGCTGCTACCTTGCGGCGGTATGCCGACCTACATCGAGGAACTCTTCTCGCTCACCGGCCGGGTCGCCCTGGTCACCGGAGGCAGCTCCGGCATCGGATACGCCATCGCCGAGGCGCTCGGACGGGCCGGCGCCGCCGTCGTCCTGGTCGCCCGGCGGCCCGGCGAGCTCGCCGAGGCCGTCCGCAGGCTCGAAGGCCACGGCGTGCGCGCGGCGGCGATCAGCGCCGACCTCGGCGACCGCGCCGGCATCGCCCGCGTGTGCGAGGAGGCGGACGGGTTCTTCGGCCCGATCGACATCCTCGTCAACGACGCCGCCAACAACATCCGCAGGCCCATGGCCGAGCTGAGCGCCGGCGACTACGACCAGACCATCGCCGTCAACCTCACCGCGCCGTTCCTGCTGGGGCAGCACTTCGGCCCCCGCATGGCCGCCCGGCGCCGGGGGCGGATCATCAACATCGGCTCCCAGCAGTCCATCAGCGCCTTCGGCGACAGCGGCGTGTACGGCGTCGCCAAGGCCGCCGTCTGCGGGCTGACCCGTTCCCAGGCCGAGGCGTGGTCGGCCGACGGCGTCACCAGCAACACGATCATCCCCGGCTTCGTCCTGACCCCGCTGACCGAACCCGCGCAGGCCGTCCCCGGCCGGGTCGAGCAGATGGCCGCCCGCTCCATGACCGGACGCAACGGCCTCCCCGACGACTTCCGCGGCCTGGCCGTCTTCCTCGCCTCCGACTCCTCGGCGTACGTCACGGGCCAGGCCATCTGCGTCGACGGAGGCTTCAGCGTCCACTAGGTGTGCTCCCGCCGCGGAGCGGCCGGTGAACAGGCCAAAGGACCGGCAATGACCTGTGCCGATCTCGACCGGCTCCGCCGCCGCCGCCACCCGGACGGGTATGTGCCCCACGTCCCGGCGGCACCGCAGGTGCGACAGCGACGCCGGGTCAGGAACAGGAAGGCACACACCGAGATGTCCCGCTCCCGCGCGCGCGACCCGCGCCACACCGAGGTCGTCGCGACGGCCACCGCGACCCGGCGGCTGACCATGGCCGCGCTCGTGATCACGACGGTGGGGATCGCGGCTGCGCAGCCCGCGATCGCCCGCGTAGCCCCGCACCGTCCGCCCCACGGGCCCACGGCCCACCAC
>NZ_JBFAOO010000283.1:0-7258 GCF_040675265.1 Microbispora sp. NPDC049633 | reverse complement strand
CCGGCCAGCAGGTGCCAGCCGGCCTCCGCGCTCGGCGCGTACGCCCCGCCGGGGCCGAGGAAGCGGAGCACGTCGCCCGGCCGGGCCCGCTGCGCCCAGGGCCCGGCCAGTCCCTCGTCGCCGTGGTAGACGAAGTCGATGGTGAGCTCCCGCGCCCCTGGGTCCCAGGCCCGCACGGTGTAGGTCCGCGTCTTCGGCCACTGGTCCCGGGGCAGCTCGGCGCGGATCACCGCCATGTCGAACGGCTCGGGGTAGTCCACCCCCGGCAGCGGGAACAGCAGCTTCACGTAGTGGTCGGTGAACTCACCCGCGTCGAAGCCGGCGAGTCCCTCACCACCGAGCACCACCCGGATCATGTGCGGAGTCAGCCGCTCGGTGCGCGTCACCACGCCCGTGGTCACGCGGGGTGCGCGCCGCGCCGGCTCGGTCGTCGCCATGGGGTTCCCTTCGTCAGACTTCTTAGGCAAGCCTAACTACATCACGCTGAGATCGTGACATCTCGTCCGCACCATAGATACAAGCTTGTATCCATGGCTGCTAGGCTCTCCGCATGGCCGATCCCGCGAAGCGCCCCTCCGCCGCCCACACCGCGTACGCGGTGACCAAGGAGCTGATCCTGTCCGGCGAGCTTCCCGGCGGAAGCCTGATCAGCGAGGGCGAGATCGCCGAACGGGTACGCGTGAGCCGCACGCCCGTCCGGGAGGCGTTCCTCCGGCTGGAGTCGGAGGAGCTGCTGACGCTGCACCCCAAGCGCGGCGCGGTGGTGGCGCCGGTGCCGCCGGGAGAGGCGGCGGACGTGCTGGAGCTGCGGCTGGCGCTCGAGCGGTCCGCGGCGGAGCGCATCGCGCGGACCGGACTGCGCGGTGATCACCACGAGAGGATGCGCGAGCTGCTGCGGCGTCAGCGGGCCCTCGCCGAGGCCGCGGACGTCGGCCGGTTCGCCGAGGCGGACGAGGCGTTCCACCGGTGCGTCGTCGAAGCGTCGGGCAACCGGCTGGCCAGCCGGTTCTACGCCACGCTGGGCGACCGGCAGCGCCGGATGAGCATCTCCGCGCTGCTCCCGCGGCCGGAGCGGCTGTCCCTCCTGGCCGACGAGCACGAGGCCCTCCTGAACCATCTCCTCGCCGGCGACGGGGCCGCGTTCGCCTCGGCCCTGCTCCGTCACCTCACCGCGACGCACGGCTCGCCGCACGCCGCCGGCCGCGACGACGACTGAGACGACGACCGAGACGACGACCGAGACGACGGCTGAGACACGCACTGACACCCTGAAGGTCTGACCCTCCCATGCCCGAAACCCCGCAGGCCGCCCCGTCGCCTGCCGCCACCCCCGCACCGAACTCCTGGCGGGCCGTCGCCGCGGCGATGTTCGCCTGCGGCTGGGGCGGCAACCAGTTCACTCCGCTGCTGCTGATGTATCGCCGCCTGGGCGGCTACTCCACGCTCAGCGTCGACGCCTTCCTCGGCGCGTACGTCGTCGGGCTCGTGCCGGGGCTCCTGCTCGCCGGGCCCGTGTCGGACCGGCGCGGGCGGCGCCCCGTGCTGGTGGCCGGCGCCGTCGCCTCGGCCGTCGCGAGCCTGGTGCTCTGCTTCGGCGGGCAGAGCGCGTGGCCCATCTACGCGGGGCGGCTGATCACCGGTTTCGCGGTCGGAATCGCCATGGCGGTGGGCAGCAGCTGGGTGAAGGAGCTGTCGGCCGGGGCGGACGGCGGGCTCGCCGCGCGCCGCGCCGCGCTGTGCCAGACGGCGGGCTTCGGGCTGGGCGCGGGGGTCGCGGGCGTGCTCGCCCAGTGGGGGCCGTGGCCAATGGTGACGCCGTACGTCGTCCATCTGCTGCTCGCCGTGGTGATCCCCGTGCTGCTCCTGCGGGTGCCGGAGACACGGCCACCGCTCCCGCACGTGACGGGCTCGGTCCGCGAGCTCCTCACCGCGCTGGTGAACGACCTGCGTGTCCCCGCGCCGGCCCGCAGGCGGTTCCGGCTCGTGGTCCTGCCGATGGCGCCGTGGGTGTTCGGCACGGCAGGGCTGGCGTACGCCGTCATGCCTCAGCTCGTCGGCTTCCGCGTGGGCGACTGGGGGCTCGCGTACGCGACCGGGCTGACCGTGCTGACCCTGGGCACGGGTGTGGCCGTGCAGCCCGTGGCCAGGAGACTGCACCGCGAGAGGGGAACCCGGACGGGACGGGCCCCGGTGGCGGCGATGGCGGTGACGCTCGTCGGCGCGGCGCTGTGCGCGGTGAACGCGGTGCTGCTGTCGCCGTGGCTCGCGGCCGTCGCCTCGGCCGCCCTGGGGGCCGGCTACGGCATCGCGGTGGTCTCCGGGCTGCTGGAGATACAGCGCATGGCCGGCGCCGACGATCTCGCCGGCCTGACCGGCGTCTACTACACGCTCGCGTACGCGGGTTTCCTGCTCCCCACCGTGCTCGCCACGTTGTCGGCGTGGCTCTCCTACCCCGTCATGCTGGCGGCGGTGGCCGCCGTGGCCCTGGTCTGCCTCGGTCTGGTCATGACCGGCGCGCGGGTCACCGAACCCGCGGCCCCGGCGCGCTGACCCCGCCAGGGGCGTGCGCCGGCTGAAGCTTTCAGACGGCGGGCATCGCGGGGACCCGGCGTCCATCGAGATCAGAGCGGGCGGCGGGGTTTCGCGGACGGCCGGCGCGCCGCCCGGGTGTTGTCCGCGCCGGTCGCGTGAGTGATCGTGCTGAGCAGGAAGATCCCACGCCATCGGTCGAGGAGGCACGGCATGGCGGTGCGTCTCGGAACGCGTCTCGGGGCGATGGCCGCGGCGCTGGCCCTCCTGCCGGTCATGGCGGTCCTCACGAGCACCCCGGCCGCCGCCGACACCCGCGTCGACAACCCCTACGTGGCCGCCCAGGGCTACGTCGACCCCTGGTGGTACGCGTCGGCCGCGGCGGAGCCCGGCGGCGCGGCGGTGGCCAACCAACCGACCGCCGTCTGGCTCGACCGCGTCGCCCGCGTCGAGGGGACGCCCTCCTCGCCCGGGCTGCGCGCGCATCTGAACGAGGCGGTCCTGCAGGACGCCGGTGTCTCGGGCCCGCTCACGATCCAGGTCGTGCTGAACGACCTGCCGGACCGCAACTGCACCCACCTGGTCTCCAACGGGGACTTCAGCGTGGCGGCCGACGGCCTGAACCGCTACCGGACCGAGTACGTCGACCCGATCGCCGAGATCCTGGCCGACCCGGCCTACCAGCGACTGCGCATCGTCGCGATCGTCGAGCCCGATTTCCTGCCGGGGTTGCTCCTGCCCGCCCCCACCGGCCGCTGCGCCGCCGTCCAGGCGAGCGGCGCCTACCCGGAGGCGGTGGGGTACGCGGTGACCCGGCTGCACGCCATCCCCAACGTGTACGTCTACCTCGACGCCTCCCACCACGGCGTCGTCGGCTACCCCGACAACATCGGCCGGGCCGCCGGCCTGCTCGCGAGCATCGCGGGCGCGACCGGCGGCGGGCTCTCGGCGGTGCACGGCTTCACGGTGAACGTCGGGGGCTACAACGCCCTGATCGAGCCGCACTACAACGCCCAGATGAAGATCAACGGGCAGCCGGTGAAGATGTCGCGGTGGGTCGAGTGGAACGACTACGTGGACGAGCTCTCCTTCGCCCAGGCGTTCCGGCAGCGGCTCATCGCGGCGGGGTTCCCGTCCGGCGTCGGCATGGTGATCGACACCTCGCGCAGCGGCTGGGGCGGCCCGGACCGCCCGGTCCGCCGGAGCACCTCCACCGACGTGAACCGGTTCGTCGACGAATCCCGGGTGGACCGCCGCAAGAGCGTCGGCAACTGGTGCAACCAGGCCGGCGCCGGGCTCGGCGAGCGGCCCCGGGCCATCCCCGCCTACGGCGTCGACGCGTACGCCTGGATCAAGCAGCCGGGTGTCTCGGACGGCTCCAGCGTGAACGTCACCGCTCCCGACGGCACCCGGCACGATCTCATGTGCGACCCCGTGTACGCCCCCGTGACCGGCGCGTACGTGCCCAGCGGCGCGCTCCCGGGCGCCCCGCCGGCGGGACAGTGGTTCGGCGCGCAGTTCCACCAGCTCCTGGCCAACGCCTACCCGCCGCTGTGAGGCGCCTGCTCGCCCCCGCTACCAGCGGTTGCGCGCTTCCTCCGCCCAGCCGGTCAGGCCGTCCAGGTCCACCCAGGCGCCGTCGTCGGCCCGCGCCCGTCCGCCGAAGTGGCCGAAGCACTGGTGGGTCTCACTGCCCACGACGCCGAGCTCGGTGCGGGCCTCCCGCACGTGGAACGGATGGAACTCCACCTCGACGCGCGGGCCGGTGATCCGCCACGGACGCTTCCAGTCCGTCCGGTCGTAGGACCAGGTCAGCTCGTCCCCGATCTTGTGCAGGCGGCCGTCGAGGAACAGCGCGTTCTCCGTGGAGCCGGTGCCGTCGGTCCATCTGCCGCCGAGCTGGATGGCCCTGCCGGGCCCGCTGCCGGCCGCCCAGTTCCAGGTGACCGCGTACGGCCACTTGCCCCGGCCGTGGTCCAGCACGGCGAAGGAGTCCGTCTCGCCGACGGCGTACTCGCCCGACGGCAGCCGGAGGCGTCCGCGTACGGGCCGGCCCACGTCCTTCACCGTGTACTGGAACCGGTTCGGCCCCCAGGGCACCACCACGCCCAGCGACTCGTGCCCCTCGGGCGACGCCGCCCGCAGGTCCACCTCGACTCCGAGGGCCGTGGCCCGGATCGTGGCGCCGCCCGGGTCCTGGTCGATGCGGATCTCCAGGCCGCCGCCGCGGACCGCGGCCGTCCCGGCCCCGCTGCGCTCGGAGAACACGGCGCCGCGGGCCAGCGGGACCGTCACATCCTCGGTGATCTCCTCGCCGGTGTCCCGGTCCAGCACGTAGAGGCCGTACACGCCGGCGTAGTCGAGCGACGACGCCACCAGGCCGACGATGTGGCGGGGCGTCACGACGCCCCAGTACTCCCAGCGCTTGCGCCGTCCCCAGCCGCGCAGGTTCGCCCGGTGGAGCGGCCGGCGGGTCCAGCCGACGGCGCCGGGGTCGAGCCGCCCGCCGGGCAGGCACAGGTCGACGGGCGCGGTGATCTCCCGTTCGTGGGTGGTCACGCGTTCGCCCGCCGTCACGAAGTCGCCGACCGCTCGTCGAGGAGCCGGACCAGCCGTTTCGGCGCGATCAGCCGGTAGCTGTCCTCGATCAGCCCGGCGATCTCGTCCCAGTCCTGATCGGCGTCCAGGCGCGCGCCCACCCAGCCGTTGCGGCCGACGTACGGCGGGACGAAGAAGCGCTCCGGCTCCGAGGCCACGAGGGCGTCCTGCACCCCCGGCCCGGCCTTGAACGTCAGCGACCGCCCGTCCTCGCTCGTCATCGCGAACATCTTGTCGCCGACCCGGTACGTGGGCGCGGTGTGGCCCCCGAACGGCTTCTCCACGGCCTCCGGCAAGGCCAGGCAGATCTCCCGGATTCTGGCCGCCGCCTCCTCATCGCCCACGCGGCTCGCCCCTTCGCCCGATCGTCATGACCGACCAGGGTACGGGCCGCGCTCCACCCCGGCCACCCGCCCGGGGCGGGGCAGGGGCAGGGTCAGTGGTCGTCCCAGTGACCGTCGTGGCGGACGTGGCGGTGGCCGTCGTGGATGTAGTCGACGTGGTCGCCGTGCGGCACGGCCACGTGCCCGCACCCGGGCCCGTGCTCGTGGTCGTGCACGTCGTGGACGGCGTGCGCGCTCTCCTCGCACTCGTCGACGTGGTTCTCGTGCACCCGGTGCAGGTGGCCGTCGTGGACGTAGTCCACATGGTCGCGGTGCGGCACCGCGACATGGCCGCACCCGGCGCCGTGCCGGTGCTCGTGTTGCGTGTGCGGATGGTGTTCGGTCGTTGTGGTCATGGGGGGATTCCCCTCTCCGGAAACCGCGGACTGCTGCCTTGGTACCCCCGTGGGTACGCCGGAGGCACCGCCTCGGCCGCTTTTGCGCAAGCCCATGGGAGGCTCTACTCCCGTTTGGGCCACCCGGCCGTCGTCCCGGTGCGTCCAGGCCGTCGGTCCGCGCCGTTTTCCGGGCGTTTCCTTAGAGGACAAGTAATTTGGGTGATTCGTTCTCTTGAACTAATCGTGTTTGAGGCTGTAGGTTTGGCGGCATGATCGCGCCCAGGACTCCGACCACCGCCGAGGACTTGCGCGGGGCCGGCCTGCGGGTGACGGCCGCCCGCGTCGCACTGCTCGAGACCGTCCGCAGTGGTGACCACCTCGACGTCGAGGCGATCGCCTCCGGGGTCCGCGATCGCGTGGGCCACGTCTCCCTGCAAGCCGTGTACGAGGCCCTCCATGCCCTGACCGCAGCGGGACTCGTCCGCCGCATCGAACCGGCCGGCAGCCCGGCCCGGTTCGAGGGCCGCGTCGGCGACAACCACCACCACGTCGTGTGCCGGTCGTGCGGTGTCGTCGCCGACGTCGACTGCGCGGCCGGCGAGGCGCCGTGCCTGACCGCCTCCGACGACCACGGCTTCACGATCGACGAGGCCGACGTCATCTACTGGGGCCTGTGCCCCGGCTGTTCCACCGCCCGCGCTTCCTGAGCCCCATGATCGACTAGTTTCAGAAGGATTCCCTTGACCGAGAACCACGACGCAATCGTTGTCGACCCGAAGACGGAGGGTGAGAGCGGCTGCCCGGTCGCGCACACGCGCGCCCCGCACCCGACCCAGGGCAACGCCAACCACCAGTGGTGGCCGGAGCGGCTCAACCTCAAGATCCTCGCCAAGAACCCCGCCGTGGCCAACCCCCTCGGCGAGAAGTTCGACTACCGCAGGGAGTTCGAGACCCTCGATCTCGCGGCCGTGAAGCGGGACATCGCCGAGGTGCTGACCACCTCGCAGGACTGGTGGCCGGCCGACTTCGGCCACTATGGCCCGCTCATGATCCGGATGGCGTGGCACAGCGCGGGCACCTACCGGATCAGCGACGGCCGCGGCGGCGCCGGCACGGGCCAGCAGCGGTTCGCTCCGCTCAACAGCTGGCCCGACAACGGCAACCTCGACAAGGCCCGCCGCCTGCTGTGGCCGGTCAAGAAGAAGTACGGCAGAAGGATCTCCTGGGCCGACCTCCTGATCCTCACGGGCAACGTCGCCCTGGAGTCGATGGGCTTCAAGACCTTCGGCTTCGCCGGCGGCCGCGTGGACGCCTGGGAGCCCGACGACGACGTCTACTGGGGCCCCGAGACCACCTGGCTCGGCGACGAGCGCTACAGCGGCGACCGTGAGCTGGAGAACCCGCTCGCCG
>NZ_JBFAOO010000282.1:0-7292 GCF_040675265.1 Microbispora sp. NPDC049633 | reverse complement strand
CTCGGCGACCGGCCACTCCGCGCGCAGCGAGACCACGCGCGGGCGGGGGACCATGACGTCCTCGGCGGTGCGGTCGCCGAACTCGAGCGCCCGCTCCAGCATGTCGGCCAGCCGGGGCGGCAGCTCGCCCGCCGCGGCCGACTCCGTCACGATGCGCGACAGCTCCTCGGGGGTGGCGCCGTGTTCGAGCTCCTCCACCGGCTCGATGCCGAACAGGCGCACGAGCCGGGTCGCCGAGGCGTCGAAGAAGCGGATGACGGGCCCGGCGACCATGAGGTAGACGTGCGTCGGGCGAGACAGGAACTTCGCGACGTCGTCGGGCCGGGCGATGCCGAGGTTCTTGGGGGCGAGCTCGCCGATGATCATCTGTACGATCGTGGCGATCGCGACACCGAGGGCCACGGCGACACCGGGGACGGCCGCACCGGGCAGCCCGGCGGCCTCGAGAGGGCCGCGCAGCACACTGGAGATCGCGGGTTCGGCGACGAAACCCACCAGCAGGGTGGTGACGGTGATCCCGAGCTGCGCGCCGGAGAGCATGAACGACAGGCGTCCGGTGATGTCGAGGGCCCGGCGCGCGGCGCTGTCACCGGCCGCGGCCTGCTCGCGGAGGGTGCCGCGGTCGGCGGCGACGAAGGCGAACTCCTGAGCCACGAAGAACCCGGTGGCCAGGGTCAGGAGCAACACGGCCAGGAGGCCGATGGCGGCGCTCATCGGGCACCCGCCGTGCGATCATGAGATCCCGTGCGTGCGCACGGGCAGGTACTCCAGGGGTCCGAAACGGACACGACGATCCTTTCGCGTGGTGGTATACCACCGTAACGGCTGGAATCTCTCCTGTGTTTCCCGGCAGCCTTTACTGACTGCTTAGAGGGCGTCTGGGTACCGTGAAGAAGGGGGCGCATCGGCAAAGACTTCGGCCGCTGCGGTCAAAGCAGGCGCAAGGACGCTGAGGGGCTGGGGGTTCAGGTGGCCGACGAGGACGAGGCGACCCGCGCGTACCGCCGTACGGCCCGGCCTTCGGAGGCACAGCCCCCGGTGGCACAGCCTCGCGCGGAGGCTCCGGCCGCTCGGGTGGGTTCCGGCAGGGAGGACACGGTCCCCCGCGTCCGCTCCAAGGTGTACGGCAAGCCGCGCTCCGGCGAGACTCCGATCCGCCCGCTCGGCGGGAGCGGGCACGAGCCCGGAGACCGGGACGGCGCCCCGCACGGTGGCGGCGGCGGGCCGAGGGGCCGTGACGGGGCCGTGCGCGGCGGTGGCCGCGGACCGAGGCGGACCGGCAGGACCATTCTGCGGGTCGTCGTGGTGCTGGTCGTGCTCCTGCTCGTCGCCGCCGTCGCCGGATATTTCTGGATCGGGTCCCGGTTGAAGCCGGTCGAGTCGCTGACCGACTACAGCGGACGGCCCGCCGAGACGCCGGGCGAGGACTGGCTGCTGGTCGGGTCCGACAGCCGGGCGGGGCTGACCGCGGCGCAGCGCAGGAAGCTCGCCACCGGCAAGGCCGTCGGCAAGCGCACCGACACGATGATGCTGCTGCACATCCCCGAGAGCGGCCGGCCGACCCTGGTCAGCCTGCCCCGCGACTCGTACGTCCCGATCGAGGGGCACGGCAGCGGCAAGCTGAACGCGGCGTACGCCTTCGGCGGCCCGAAGCTCCTGGCCAAGACCGTCGAGCGGGTGACCGGTATCCGGATCGACCACTACATGGAGATCGGCTTCGGCGGGTTCGTCGGCATCGTGGACGCGGTCGGCGGGGTCAACATCTGCGTGAAGCAGGACATCAAGGACCCGAAGGCCGGGATCGACCTGAAGAAGGGCTGCCAGGACATGGACGGCGGCACCGCGCTCGGCTATGTCCGCACCCGGGCCACCGGCGCCATCCCGGACTTCGAGCGCACCCAGCGGCAGCGTCAGTTCTTCTCGGCCGTCGTGCAGAAGGCCGCGAGCCCGGGCACGCTGATCAACCCGTTCACCTCGGTCCCGCTGGCGCTGAACGCGGCCGACTCGGTCGCCGTCGACCCCGGCACCGGCCTGTTCGACCTGCTGTCGGTCGGCCTGGCCATGCGCGAGGGACCCGTCGCGACCGCCGTGCCGGTCGGCTCGCTGCCGACGATCGGCGGCCAGGCGGTGGTCAAGTGGGACACGCAGAAGGCGCTGCGCCTGTTCGAGGCGCTCGCCGCCGACAAGCAGGTGCCCAAGGACGTGATCACCAAGTAACCGCGGCGGCCGGTGCCGACGCGCCCGGCCGCTCATCCGCGCGTGCGGCGTGCGCGGCACGAGCGGCGGGAGTCAGCCTCCGGCGGAGGCGGCGACCGCCGCGGCGGTCGTGGCCGCGACGACGGCGGCGTGCACGGACGCGATCGTCTTGCGGACCGCCTCGCCCGTCCACTGGCCCTGGGCGATCTCCTTGACCCGGTCCTTCGGCGCCCCGGGGAACGCCTTACGGTCGAGTTTGGCCGCGTGTATGACCGCGAACAGCACCGCCGTCCGCTCGTCGGGCTCGGCCCCGGTCAGCACGTTCTGGACGCGTTCCCGCACGCCCTGCTCGTGGCGCGGGTCGAGCTCCGGATAGCGCGTGGTGGGGAAGATCCCCAGGATCTTGCCCTCCTGCTCGCTCAGCACGCCCCGGGCGGCCAGGCGGGTGAGCAGCCGCTTGCGCAGCCTGCCCATGCGTAGCCTGCCCACCCACCAGCTGGCGTCGCGCCGCCTGGCCTCGCCGATGATCCGGGACAGCGTCGCGTCCAGCTCCTCGTCACCCAGCGGGGCGCCGTTCTCGACCTGCAGCTTCTTGCCGTCGAAGCCGACACGTCCGCGTACGGCGAGCTCCGCGAGCAGGGCGCCCGCCAGGGCGCAGTCGAGCTCAATCGACCCGATGATCGGCTTGCCGGTGTCCTCCCGGTAGGCCAGCAGCAGCACTTCCTCGGCGATCGTCAGTGTCACGTGATCGAGCGTAACGCGCCAATCCAGGCCAGAATGTGCCTTTATGGGAATATCTGATGAGCTGCACGCCATCGGGCGGCCGATGCTCGACGCCCAGCTCGCGCACCCGACCGTACGCGGAATCGCGGCGGGTGACCTGCCCGAGCCGGTCTTCCGGTCGTGGCTGGAGCAGGACTACCTGTACCTGCTCGACTACGTCCGGGTGTTCAGCCGGCTGGCCTGGCAGGCTCCGGACGCCCACCTCGGTGACCTCGTCGACCTCGCGTACGCCACCTGGCACGACGAGCTGGACCTGCACCGGTCGCTGTCGGCCGAGTTCGGCGCCGACCTCGACGGCGCGGTGAAGGGCCCGGCCTGCGCGGCGTACACCTCGTTCCTGCTGGAGGCGGCCGCCGACTACGGGGAGGGCCTGGCCGCGCTGTACCCCTGCATGTGGGGCTACTCGACGCTCGGCCGGATCCTGGCCGCCGACCCGCCCGCCGAGCCCCGGTACAAGGCGTGGGTGGACACCTACGCCGATCCCGGCTTCGCCGCCCTCGCCGAGCGCATCGCCGTCATGATCGACGAGGCGGCTCCCGACCCGGCGCGCGCCCGGGAGCTGTTCGTCCGGGGCATGGAGCACGAGCTCGCGTTCTGGGACGTCCCTTAACCGGCCGGGTTAGTGTGAGGGCATGCCGGAGCTGCCCGAGGTCGAGGCGCTCGCCGAGTTCCTCCGCGAGCACGCCGTCGGCCATGCCGTCATCGGGGTCGACGTGACCGCCTTCCAGGCTCTGAAGACCGTCGACCCGCCCGTCACCGCGCTCGCCGGGCTGCTCGTCACCGGCGTGGCGCGGCACGGCAAGTTCCTCGACGTCGACTGTGACGGCCTGCACTTCGTCACCCACCTGGCGCGCGGCGGCTGGCTGCGCTGGCGCGACGACCTCACGGGCGCGCGGCCGGTGCGGCCGGGCAAGGGCCCGCTCGCGGTCCGCGTACGGCTGTCGCCCGGCGAGGACGGCCGCGCCCCCGGATTCGAGCTCACCGAGGCCGGCACGCAGAAGCGCCTGGCGGTGTACGTGGTGCGCGATCCCGGGGACGTGCCCGGCGTCGCCGGCCTCGGGCCCGACCCGCTGGCGGAGGACTTCACGCCGGGCGTGCTGAAGACGATCGTGGGCGGCAGCCGGGCGCAGATCAAGGGCCTGCTGCGGGACCAGAAGGTGATCGCCGGCATCGGCAACGCCTACTCCGACGAGGTGCTGCACGTCGCGAAGATGTCCCCCTTCAAGATCGCCGGAACGCTGACGGACGGCCAGGTCGCCGACCTGCACGACGCGATCGTGAGCACGCTGCGGGACGCGGTCGGCCGGGCCAGGGGGCTGGCCGCCAAGGACCTCAAGTCGGAGAAGAAGTCGGGCCTGCGCGTGCACGGCCGTACGGGCGAGGCGTGCGAGGTGTGCGGCGACACGATCAGGGAGGTGTCGTTCGCCGACTCGTCGCTGCAGTACTGCCCGACCTGCCAGACCGGCGGCAAGCCGCTGGCCGACCGCCGGCTGTCCCGCCTCCTCAAGTAGCGTCCGCGCATCACCGTGGGTCACAGCTTCCGGCATGGGCCCGGGCATCGGCGGCGTGCGGCCACAATGGGCGCATGACATTGCCGGAAATCACCCCTGACGCCCTGCCCGACGACGCGTACCTGCTCGACGTCCGTGAGAACGACGAGTGGGTGGCGGGCCACGCGCCCGGCGCCGTCCACATCCCGCTCGCCGAGCTGCAGGCGCGGGTGGAGGAGGTGCCGCACGACCGGCCGGTGTACGTGGTCTGCCGCGTCGGCGGACGGTCGGCGCACGCCGCGATGTGGCTCAACCACATCGGCAGGGACGCAGTCAACGTGGACGGCGGCATGCAGCTGTGGGCGGCCGTCGGACGTCCGATGGTCAGCGAGACCGGCGGGGCGCCCTACGTCGCGTGAGAAGCCCTACCCCGCGTAGGAAAACGGTCAAAGAAGTGTCATAATCCCGAAGACATCATCAATACCCGCGGGAGCTCGGGCGTGACCGGGCTGAGAGGGCGGATCGAAGTCGTGCCGCCGACCGCATGAACCTGTCCGGATAATGCCGGCGTAGGGAGTGTGTGATGGCTTCTGCCGTCGTCGACGACGCGCACGCGGAGGTTCCCCTCACCCTGGACGAGGAGGCCCCCAGAACTCTGGGGCTGCTCGACCAGGGCGCGTTCTGGGCCAACCTCGGCGTCAGTCTCCTCGGCTTCTCGGGGGCCCTGTTCCTGCTCGACCCCCTGGGCGGCAAGCCGCTGACGTTCACCGCCGCGGTGCTCGCCGCCGTCGTCGGCAGCCTGCTGGGCACGGCCATGGTCGGCCTGGCCGCGATCCCCGGCGCGCGGACCGGCCGGCCGGCGATGGTGCTGCTGCGCGGCCTGTTCGGGGCCCGGCTCTCGTACATCCCGACCGTGCTGAACATCGTGCAGATGCTCGGCTGGGGCGCCTTCGAGCTGTGGGTCATCGCCAACGGCGCGCAGGCCCTGTTCGGCACGGCGGTG
The DNA here is from genome assembly GCF_040675265.1 of Microbispora sp. NPDC049633. NCBI lineage: Bacteria > Bacillati > Actinomycetota > Actinomycetes > Streptosporangiales > Streptosporangiaceae > Microbispora > Microbispora sp. NPDC049633. Next base: position 1,820 of record NZ_JBFAOO010000282.1, on the reverse strand, counting down.
CCGTACGCGGTGTGGGCGGTCGCGGCCGGTGCGCTGACGATCGCGCTGACGATCCGGCCGCTCGGCGCGCTGCGGCTGCTGCGCCGCTACGTCACGGCGGGCGTGGTGGTCGCGATGATATGGCTCTCGGTCGCCCTGTTCGCCCAGGGGCCGTCCGTGGGGGGCGGCTCCTGGGACGCCTTCGCCCCCGCCGTCGACTACGTCATCGCGCTGTCGGTGTCGTGGGTGCCGATGGCCGCCGACTACGCCAGGCACTCGCGGTCGAGCGGCGCGGCGTTCACCGGCGTGGTGGCGGGTTACACCATCGCCCAGGTGGCGTGCCTGGCGCTCGGCATCGCCGCGCTCGCCCTGGTGGGCAACGACCCGGACAAGGTGTGGGAGCCGTTCGTGGCCGCCCCGCTCGGGATCCTGTTCTTCGGCATCCTGGTGCTGCGCGAGGCCGACCAGTCGTTTGCGAACGTCTACTCGACGACCGTCTCGATCCAGAACCTCGCGCCGCGCTGGGACCGCCGGGCGATCTCGATCGTGATCGGCGTGCTCACGACTCTTATCGCGCTGTTCGCCGACGTGAACTCCTACGGCGCGTTCCTGAGCGTGATCGGGGCGGTCTTCGTGCCGATGTTCGCCGTCCTCGTGGTCGACTACTTCCTGCTCGGCGGGACGGCCCGGTGGAACACCGCCGAGGACGCCCCCTCCCGGTGGCTCATGGTCGTGCCGTGGATCCTCGGGTTCGTGGCGTACTGGATCGTCACGTCCACCCCGACGGTCGGGTGGTGGGACGGGTTCTGGACCGACGTCCGCCTGGCCCTCGGGTTCGTCCACCAGCCCTGGATGAACGCCGCGCTCGCCGCGTTCCTGGTGGCCGCGCTGGCGACCGTGGCGCTGTCCGTCCCGGCCCGCCGCCTGCGCTCTCGCCGTTGAGTTCATCGAGCCTCACCTGCCGATCCGCGGGTTCGGCCCGCGTCCCCGGCAGCGACAGCGCTCCGGTGGCGTGATCCGGCGGTTCAGGACGGGTGGGCGGCCTTGTCCGCGGTGCGCACGAACGGCTCCAGCAGGGCCCGTGCGGACTCCCAGGCGGTCTCCAGGTCGGTGCCGGACTCGATCAACCGGGACCCGGCGAACACGATGGCGTTGATCATCTCCGCGGTCTCGGGCACCGCGGCGACGCCGAGGCCGCGCAGCGCCTCCACGAGCGGCTCCAGGAGCTGCTGGTGCATGGCCCGGCTCTGCTCGGCGACCGTGTCGCCCGGCGCGACCTCCGCGAGGACGGTGGCCAGCGCGTGCTCACCCTCGGCTATGAGCTCGAAGTTCGTCAGCACGTAGGCGAGTACGCGGTCGGCGGGGGTCGCGGCGGCGTCCATCGCCGCGGCGACCCTCGCCGACCAGCGGGGGAAGACGTCCTCCACCAGCGCGTTGAGCAGGTCCTCGGCGGACCGGAAGTACTGGTAGAGGCTGGGCCGGGCCAGCCCGGCGCGCTCCGCGACCCGGGTCAGCGTCGGCGGCCGGCCGGTCTCCGCGAGGATCTCCCTGGCGGCGTCGAGCAGCGCCCGGTGCTGGGCGGCCCGATGCTCGGCGACGGTAGCCGCCTGAATGCGTGGCACCTGCTCTCCTCCGCCATGGTCGTCTACTCCGACAGTCTCCCATCCACCATCGACAGGACGCGATCGCAGTGGCCGAGCACCTCGTGATCGTGGGTGACCATGATCGTCGCGACGCCCGACTCGTGCGTCTCGTGCGCGAGCAGCGTGACGATGTCGTCGCTGCGGGCGCGGTCGAGCGCGGCGGTCGGCTCGTCCACCAGCAGCACGGCCGGGCGGGTG
>NZ_JBFAOO010000281.1:0-7306 GCF_040675265.1 Microbispora sp. NPDC049633 | reverse complement strand
GGTTGCCCTCGACGGGGTCGTTGACTATGAAAGGGTATACCAGCGGAAGCCCTCCGAGCGTGGCGTCTGGCGCTCAACACGCCGACAGCCCGAGCCCCTTGCCCGGCAGCCACTCCAGCGTGCCGTGCTTGCCGAGGTGGACGACGGCGTGCGCGCCGAACTCGCGGGCCAGCCACCAGTACGCCGCGAGGTAGTGGTGGCTCGGCGGCAGGTCGGGGTCGTGGTAGATGGCGACCGGGTTCTCGCCGAACCCCCGGGGCGGCTGGATGGCGAGCATGACGTTGCCGAACCGCAGCGCGGCCAGCACGATGTCGGTCCCGTCCACGTAGAGGGACCCGGGCGGCGGCCCCCAGTGGGCGGTCACCGCCTCGCGGAGGTCGGCGGGCAGCTCCGCGAACCACTCCCGGTAGGCGTCCAGCGGCACCCGGGCCGGAGCGGCCTCCAGTTGCTCCTCGGTGAGCCACTCCACGTCGTGGCCCCCGGCCGCGATCAGGGCGTGGATCAGCGCGTCGCCGTCGTCCGGCGCGTCGCCCACGTCGTATCCGGCCGCGCGCAGGGCCCGCAGCAGCACGACGGCGGAGGCGGGGGTGTCGAGCCCCACGGCGTTGCCCACCCGGGAATGCCGGGTGGGATAGGACGACAGCACGATCGCCAGGCGCTTTTCGCCGTTGGGCACGTGGCGCAGCCGGGCGTGCGCGACCGCGAGGGCGGCCACGCGGGCACACCGCTCGGGGTCGGCGACGTAGACCGGCACGCCGTCGGGCCCGTCCTCCTTGAACGAGAACGGCACCGTGACGAGGCGCCCGTCGAACTCGGGCACCGCCACCTGCATCGCGGCGTCCAGCGGGGACAGGCCGGCGTCCGAGTCCGCCCAGACCGAACGGGGAGTGGTCAGGCACAGCGCCTGCAGCACCGGCACGTCGAGGGCGGCGAGCGCCCCGGCGTCCCAGGCGTCCTCGTCGCCGCCCGCGCTCGCGGCGGCGGCCACCGCGCCGCCCGCGGCCAGCACGGTGACGACGAGGGCGTCCACCGGCCGCAGCAGGTCGAGCAGGTCGTCGCCCGCCCCCCGCAGCGACCCGCAGAAGACCGGCAGCACGTCGGCGCCCGCCGCCTCGACCGCGTCGCACAGCGCGTCGACGAACGCCGTGTTGCCCGACAGCTCGTGCGCCCGGTAGTAGATCACGCCGACCAGCGGGCGGCCCTCCCGGCGCTCCCGGCCGCGCCGCACGCCGTATTCGGGGGTGGCCCGGGGCGGCGCGAAGCCCTCGCCGGTCAGCAGGAGCGTGTCGGACAGGAAGCGCCGCAGCTCCGCCAGGTTGTCCGGGCCGCCCTCGGCCAGATAGGCGAGCGCCTGGGCCGCGACCCCCGACGGCACGGTGGACATCGCCATCAGCGCGGCGTCCGGGGCCTGCTCGCCGCCGAGCACGACCGTGGGCAGCCCGGCGGCCAGCACGGCGTCGAGCCCCTCGGGCCAGGAGCGCCTGCCCCCGAGCAGCCGGACGACGACGGCGTCCACACCGTCCACGAGGGCGGGCACGTCCTCGGGGGCCGTACGCGCGGGGTTGGCGACCCGCCAGCCGGCCCCGCCGCGGGTGGCGGCGAGCAGCTCGGTGTCGGCGGTGGACAGCAGCAGCAGCATCGTCGGCGGCATCGTCGGCGGCATCGTCATGGGCGGTCCTCCCGCAACGTGATCTCGGCGGTGGGCAGGCCGGTGGGCAGGCCGCGCTCGATGAGCCGCCACACGGCCTCGGTGTCCAGGTGCTCCTCGACGAGGTCGCCCAGCGCGTCGAGACGGGCCTCCCGGTGCGCGGCGAACGCGCCGGTCCCCGGCAGCCAGGCCCGGCCCGCGACGGCGGCGACCTCGGTGAGGAAGGCCCGGCGGAAGCCGTCCCGCTCGAACAGGCCGTGCCAGGTCGTGCCCCACACCGCGCCAGCGCGGCAGCCGTCGAGGAAAGGCTCGCCTCCGTCGGGGGTCACCCGGCCGTGGTGGATCCGGTAGCCGGTCACCTCGTGGCCCCGCCACTCGCCCTTCGCGAGCGTGAGCACCTTGTCCGGCGCGTACGCCGTGCGGGCGGGCAGCAGGCCGAGACCGGGCACGCGGCCCGCCCGGCTCTCCACGTCGTCGTCGATGACCGTGCCGAGCATCTGGAATCCGCCGCAGATCCCTAGCACCGGGCCGCCCTCGGCGGCGCGGCGGCGCAGCGCCTCGTCCAGGCCGCGCTCGCGCAGCCAGGCGAGGTCGCCGACGGTGGCGCGGGTGCCGGGCAGCACGACGAGGTCGGCGTCGGAGAGCTCGGCGGGGGCGGTGACCAGGCGCACGCTCACCCCCGGTTCGGCGGCCAGCGCGTCGGCGTCGGTGACGTTGGACATCCGCGGCAGCCGTACGAGGGCCACGCGCAGGACCTCACGCCCGACCGGCGGGGTGATCAGGCCGGGACGGCTGTCGAGGTCGAGGGAGTCCTCCACGTCGAGCCAGAGCCCGGACCGCCACGGCAGCACGCCGAGACACGGACGGCCCGTCGCCTCCGCCAGCCAGTCGAGCCCCGGCCGCAGCAGCGCGAGGTCGCCCCGGAACTTGTTGACCACGAAGCCGACGATGTGCCGCTGGTCGTGCCGGTCGAGCACGGCGAGGGTGCCGGCGAAGTGCGCGAGCACGCCGCCCCTGTCGATGTCGCCGACGACCAGCGCGGGCAGGCCGGCGGCGCGGGCCAGGCCCATGTTGGCGATGTCGCGGTCGCGCAGGTTGACCTCGGCCGGGCTGCCCGCGCCCTCGCAGATCACCACGTCGTAGCGGCGGCGCAGGCCGTCCAGCGCGTCGAGGGCGACGTCGAGCAGGCGCATCTTGTGGTCGCGGTAGGACAGGGCGTCCACGTCGGCGTGCGCCCGGCCGAGCACGACGACGTGGGAGTGCCGCTCCCCGGCCGGTTTGATGAGCACGGGGTTCATCGCGGCCTCGGGCTCGACGCGGGCCGCCGCGGCCTGCATCGCCTGGGCCCGCCCGATCTCGCCGCCGTCGGCGGTGACCATGGAGTTGAGCGCCATGTTCTGCGCCTTGAACGGCGCGACCCGTACGCCGCGCCGGGCCAGCCACCGGCACAGGCCGGCCACCAGGACGCTCTTTCCGGCATCGGAGGTCGTGCCCGCCACGAGCAGGCCGCCACCGGCGGGCACGTCAGGTGACGGAGCGCGATACCGGCAGCGAGGCGCGTCTGCGCAGGCCTGTCCGGGCCATGGCATGTCCCCCCTGGGGGTGTCCGCGCCCCCGGTAGAAGGTCCGACGGCCGGAGTATCCTGGCTCCCGGATCGGCGCTCCCCTCAGCCTTCCCGCCCGTGGTGGGCAGTGGCGTGGGTGAGGGTCGCTCCCCGGTGACAGTGGCGGGACCGCGCCGGATTCACACCGGCTTCCTCCGCGTCCGTCGCTTGCGGTGGTCAACATACACCTTTGTGCCGGATGTCCCGCAAGCGTGGTCTGTCTGATCTAGCGGGAACGCTAGGTGCGCCGCACGACGAACATAACGGTGGCGCTTCCCGATCATGCTTGTCATGATGCCGTGATGAGCGTGGTCGGGATGCTCCGGCGCGTGCTGGCCGAGCCCCTCCTGCTGGCCGCCGCGTTCGGCTCCATCCTGCTCGCCACCACGGCGATCTCGGCTCTGCTGCTGCACGCGGGGTCGGCGACCCAGGCGGGTGTCCGGCGGGCCCTGGAGACGGCGCCGCTCGCCGCCACCGCCACGGTCGTCACCTCCTCGGTCACGTCCGGGGACTTCGCCGCGATCGACCGGGCCGTCCGCGCGGGGGTCGCCCACGCCCACCAAGAGGTGCCCGTACGGGTCACCGTACGCGTCGAGTCCGCCTCCTACACCATTGAGGGACAGGATCGCGGCGGTCAGCCCGTCCTGACCCGGTTCACCGCGTACGAGGGACTGGACGGCCAGGCGGACCTGGTGAGCGGGCGCTGGCCCACGGAAGAGACGGCGGCGGCGCTCTCGGAGCAGGCCGCCCGGGCGATGGGAGTGTCGGCCGGCGACGAGTTCACCGTCGTCGGACGCCTGGACGGAGAGCCGGTCCGCGTGCACGTCACCGGCGTCTTCCGGCTCCGCGACCCCGACGACCCGCGCTGGAAGGGGGAGACCCTGCTGCGTTACGGCACGCAGACCGGCGACTTCACCTCCCACGGACCCCTGGTCGTGCCGGAGGGCACCTTCCTCGGCCGCTTCGGGACCGGAGTCTCGGCCCGCTGGCTCGCCGAACCCGACCTGCGCCGGCTCTCCCCCGACCGGCTGCGGTCGTTCGCGGCGTCGGTCGCCGGGACCTCCGCCGCCGTGCGGTCCGGCTGCCCCCGGTGCACGGTCACCGAGACGCTGTCCGGCACGCTGCTGCGGCTCGACCGCGGCGCCCTGGTCGCCCGCTCGACCATGCTGGTGCCGGTGCTCCAGCTGCTGGTGCTGAGCGCGTACGCGCTGGCGCTGACCGCGCGGCTGCTCGCCGAGCACCGTCGGATGGAGACGGCCCTGCTGCGATCGAGGGGCGGCGGGTCGCCGCGGCTCGCCGCCATGGCGGTGGGGGAGGCGCTGCTGATCGCGCTGCCCTGCGCGCCCGCTGCGCCGTTCCTCGCGCCCGTCCTCCTGCGGCTGGTGAGTGCGTTTCCCTGGATCGAGGCCACCGGCGTGGCGCCGCCCCGCGCGCCCGACGGGGCCACCTTCGCGGTCGCGGCGGCGGTCGCGCTCGCCTGCGCCGCCATGCTGGCCGCCCCGCCCCTGCTCGCCGCCCGCCGCACGTACGTCGAGGAGCAGGCGGCGCGCGGACGCGCCGACCGGCCGGGCCTGGTCCAGCGGGCCGGGGCCGACGTGGCGCTGCTCGTCCTGGCGGCGCTCGCCGTCTGGCGCCTGCGCGGCCAGGGCGCGCCGGAGACCACGCGCCTCGGCGGCGAGCTCGGGCTCGACCCGCTGGTCGGGGCGGGACCGGCGCTCGCCCTGCTCTGCGGCGGGATGGCCGCCCTGCGGCTGGTGCCCGCCGTCGCCAGGGTCGCCGAGCGGGCGACGCGGCGGCGCCCCGGGTTCGGGCCGGCGACGGCCGCCCGGCAGGTGAGCCGGCGCCCGGCCCGCTATTCGGGTCCGGCGCTGCTGCTGACGATGGCGACGGCGATCGGCGTGCTGTCCCTGACCACCGCCGCGACCTGGCGCGGCGCCCAGGAGGACCGGGCCAGGCATCTCGCCGGCGCCGCCCTGCGCGTCCCGGCCCTCCCCGGGGACGACGCGCGGACCTTCACCACGCTGCCGGGGGTCGCGGCGGCCATGCCCGCGCACCGCGCCACGGTCGTCGCGGACGGCGCGGACGCCACCCTCATCGCCGCGGACGCGGCGCACCTGGGCCGTGTCCTGCAGCTGCGCCCCGACCTGTCGGAGCTGTCGCCGGCCACACTGGCCTCCCGGATCGCCGGGTCCGCCGGACAACCGCTTCCGGTCGTGGTGACCCCCGGGCTGGCGGACACCACGAGGATCACGGCCGGCACGGCGGCGATCCCGATTCGGGTCGTGGGCGTCGTCACCGCGATGCCCGGCACGCCCGAGGGCGCCCCGGCGCTGCTCGCCGGCCTGGCGGCGCTGCGGGCGGCAGGCGCGAAGGGAACGGAGTGGCCGGTGACGGAGTGGTGGCTGGCCGCCGACGGGCGCGACACCGCGCGAGTGCCCGCCGGCCGCGGGGACGTCGTCGACGTGGCCGCGCTCACCGCCGGCTACAGGGACGACCCCACGGCGGCCGGCCTGCAGGGCGCGCTGCTGCTCGGCTTCGCGGCCGCGCTGGCGTTCGCCGTGCTGGGATTCCTGGTCAACGCCGCGGTCGCGGCGCGCGAGCGCAGGGGCGAGTTCGCCGTGCTCGGCGCACTCGGCGTGAGCTTCCGGCAGACGCTCGGCCTGCTCGCCGCCGAGCAGTCGTTCGTGATCGGGCTGTCGCTGGCCGGCGGAGTGGCGCTCGCCGTGGCCGTGTCCGCCGCGGTGGTGCCGCCGATGGTGACCGCGGGATACGCGACCGCGGGCGGGCTGCCGGTGCTGCTCCACGTGCCGTGGTCTCAGGTGGCGGCGCTGGCCGCCGCGGTCCTCGCGGTGCTCCTCGTGATCGTGGCGGGACTCGCGCGGTCGCTGCACCGGCGTGAGCCGGCCGCCGTGCTGCGTGCGGGGGAGGCGTCGTGATCCGCCTTCTGGGTGTGCACAGGGGGGTGGCGGCGCTGCTGGCCGCGCTGGTGTTCGGCGCCGCCCTGGTCGTCTCGGCCCTGCCCCGGATGGTCGAGTCCTCCCTCGACGCGGCGGCCCAGTCGGCCGTCGGTTCCGCCCCGCCCGCCACGGCGTCGCTGGCGGTCCAGTTCACCCGGCGCTTCGATCTGACGCCGATGCGGACGACGGCCGAGGTGGCCAGGGCGGACACCGCCTGGCGCGAGCTGCTCCCCCCGGCGCTGCGGGAGGTCGCCGACCCCGTCCCGTTCTTCGATTTCGCCGGCCCGCCGATGCTGATCGACGATCGGCAGCATCGCTACCTGACGCTGAAATGGGTGTCCGGGGCGGACCGGCGGGTGCGATACGTCGAGGGCGGCCCCCCGGGCCCCGGCTCGGGCACTCGTCTCGAGGTGGCCGTCCCCGCGGTCGCCGCCGCGGAGATGTCGATCAAGACGGGCGACACGCTCCGCCTCGGCGCGTTGACCGCGAAGGTCACCGGCCTGTTCGAGCCTGCGCGTCCCGCCGACCGGTTCTGGGCCCTCGAGCCGGAACTCACCTACGTCATCCACCACCGCGTGCCGCTCGCCACCGAGGACGACCTGATCGTCACCGCGCTCACCGACGGCGACAGCCTCGCGGGCGCGGAACTGCCGATGGTCTTCCGATGGCTCGTCACCCCGGAGGCGGACCGCGTCACCGCGGGCGACGCGGCGGGCGTGCTCGCCGCCACGGAGGAGTTCGGCCGCCGCCTGAGCAGGCAGGACCGCGAACTCGCCCTGTCGACCGGGTTCGACCGGATCCTGCGGGAGTACCTGGACCGGCTGGCCGTCACACGCGCGCTTATCACGGTGTTCCTGGCCGGGCTGGCCGTCGTGTGCCTGGGCGCCACGGCTCTGGCCGTGCTGCTGTTCGTCGGCCGGCTGCACGGCGATCTGCTGCTGATGCGCGCCCGCGGTGCGTCCCTGGCCCAGGTCGTGCTCGCCTGCGGGGGAGCGGTCGCGCTCGCGGCGGTGCCGGCCGCCGCGGCGGGCCGGGTGGCCGCGGGCTTCGTTGCGGGCGCCGCGGGGGCGGTGGCGCGGCTGGGGCCGGCCGCGGTC